>JAYUPS010000042.1:0-5240 GCA_043759945.1 Bdellovibrio sp. | reverse complement strand
TCGATTTTCTTATCAAGTTATAAATCACGACGCCGTCAGTGTCCAAAGAGGCGGGGTGGATTTTGCTGCGGGGACTGCAACGACCAATGTCACCATCGCAGCCTTTGATCCCGCCAAGTCTTAGCTTCTTTACAGCTGCAACTCTGTGGCGGGAACGGCCGCCAACATTGGCCAAAAGGGAGTTATCGGCACGGTCGTGGCCTCAGGCACACTCAATTTTGCTAGGTTCACAACGGGGCAGACCATGGGCTGCTTTTATCAGCTGGCGACTTTTTCAGACGACACCCGCGTTCAACAAGGCACCGTGGGATTCACCACCGCTGCAAGTGTTGGAACCGTCGCGATTTCGCCAGCGGTGGGGCTGGGACGAAGCCTGGCCGTCGGTGGCTGGTTTTCAACCTGCGGCGGGAGCAACTATCAAGCTGCGGGCTCTCCAGGGTTTCAGTGTTTCCAATCTCAATTTTCGAGCCCGTCTGTCTTATTGATGACCCGGACCACGGCGGGATCGGTTGCCAGTGCCCCGTACACGGTCTTGAGCTTTCCAAAAAGAAAGATTACGGTCCAAGAGTAATTTCCAAGGAGATCCGTGAAATCGATCTTAATCGGCTCGATAATTTTGGCCTCGCAATGTCTGTCAACTTTGGTCCAAGCTTCGACCTTTGATTTTGGTATTTCGTTTCAGCCCCAAGATGTGGCTTTCACCCAGAAATTATCCAGTTTTCGTTTCGAACCAAATTCCGAAGGCGTCATTTTATCCGCCTATTCTCTTTTGTTTAGATACAACTCAGACGCCACTCGATTTTTTGAACTCGAACATTCCGAGACCATTTCCCAGATTTCAACCTACAACACCTCAAGCTTCAGCGTGGTGGATTCAAAAGTCTCTTTGGATATGACAATCTTGCGCGCGTTTGATTGCAAGCCGGGCGAGCTCGAGAAAGAAAGATTTTGCTGGGGCCTGGAAGCCGGTCGCGATGCGGTTCCAAGTCTTCAATTTGTCAGCGCCATGCGGCTTTCGATGGGCGAGGTCAAGAGCACCTTGCTTGGGCCCTCGGCTCTCTTCCAATATCCCGCTTCTCCGGAAATTTTAATCCACCTGAAGGCTTGGACCATGTTTGGCTTGAGCGGTGAAAGTACAGACAAAGTGAGCTTAAAATCCGATTGGAAATTTGGCACCCAGGTCGGCGTTATTCAAACTTTTGATGAATATCAAAGCATTTCGTTGTCGATGGATTATTATATTCGTCAGGCAAAAATCGAAACACCCAACGCCACGGGTCCGCTGACGTGGAACGTGATTTCTTCGGCCATTGTCTTTCACTTGACGTACTGGTTCTCTTTTTAAAGTTTTGTTTTAGCGCTGAGCTTTTTCAAGACCGAATTGCACAGACAGGCTAATGAAATGTCCGGACATATCAAGAGTGTTATTACCGGAGCGGTCGGTCGCCAGATAAGAAGCTCGTTCCCGTTGGTAAGTGTAGCCCAAAGTTCCGATCGTCGAATCATTCAAACGCAAGGTCCCGCCGAAACCAAAATGAAATGACACCTGAGGATAGTGCTTTAGATCATTCGGTGTCTTGACCCGGTTCGAACCATAATACAGACCACCAGTCACGTTGGCGCCCAAGCGATTGGCCAATTCTTTAATGTATGAGAATCTTAAATCCGGGCCCAGCGTTGAAACGCGAGAGTAAGTGACCTCGTCGGTGATCGGATGCACTTGCACCTCGGGCACTTCTTTAAATCCAAGACCACCCCAAATTCTCAAGCGCGCCCCATTTTCCATCAGTCGACGATAGCCCGCCATAACACTTGCCATATTGTAGGTGAAGGTTTCGGTGCGAAAGCGAAACCCTGATCCCGCAACGGCCGCGACCATCCCGTAGCCCGACTTGCGAAACCACATTCCCGCCGCAAGCTCCCCGCTGCCGCCGAACACCGTTTGCCGTACGATATTGTTATATTCATAGTTGCGGGATTCCAAACGCTCATTAGCCATGATGTAACGAGCCCAGGCATATTTCTGGGAGGGTTCTTCGCCCTCGATGAGATCCAATAGAACGTATCTGTTGATACCAAATTCTTCGCCCTCTTTGACGTTCACCGAAGCCGGAGCGCGAATCTTTTCGCGTTTATTATAGGCCGCTACGGTCCACCGATAATAGGCGTCGTGCGGCAGCTTGACCGAGACTGAATTGGTATCCGAGTCGATCGTTTGAATAATTTTTCCGGTGTCTTTGTCGTAGATTGCCACGACATATTTACCCACCCCGGTCATATGTTCCCACTCCAATATCACCACGGACTCCAAAGTGTCGGTTGAATCGACCACGGCTTTTCCGGCCGGCCCAATAAGCCTTGGTTCTGGCATTTCCACAAAGAATCGCTCCGGCGGACTCCAATCACTGAAGCGACCGTCATCAAATACCGAACGCGCCCGCATTTCGTATTCTCCGGGACCAAGTCGCGCCCGGAAATTGGGATCTACCGATTCAAACAGCGATGGCTCCGTCGTGTTGTCCTGATCGATAAATTTGACGAACTCAAATTGGTAGCCCTTGGCCAATCGATGCCGATCGAGCTCCATGTAAACCGAGCGAACCCGGGCCGTGGCCTTGGTGACCGTGAATTTTAACCACGTGTCCACCGTCCCTGGGTCGGGCTCTCCGATTTCCGTGAGCGGCGTCAGGGACCACGAATAACTGGAATCCACCGCCACTTCATGCGTGGAAAATGTTTGTTTGGTGCGAACCCGTTTGATGACGTTTCCGAAATTATCTTTCAATTTAAAAATATTCTCTTTGGCTCCCGGGACCGCGGGCCACTCGAAGGTTATTTTCTCGTTGTCTAAACCCTTGGCTTCGATGCTGGCGTTGTCCGCCGGGAACATGTTGCTCGGAGATTTAAACTGCACCCGGAACGGAACAAGATCCCCCCAAAAGCCAGCGCGCCCTTTAATATCCACGGATCGCACCCGAAAGTTGTAACGACCCGGAGTTAAACGAAAGCGAAATTTATTGGATTCGGTTTCAAGCTTTAGATTGTCGGCCCAGGACTGATCAACCGGCAAAACTTGAACTTGGTATTTTGCCGCGTCGGGGATCTTTTCGACTTCGACAAAAACCGTGCGCGCCGGAATTCCCTCGTTGCCTTTCGTTTCTTTGACGGTTTCTTTTAGCGGCTCCGTAGCAGCTTCTTTCGTCTGTTCTTGGGACTGTTCTTGCGTCTTTTCTTTGGCAAAGGCCAAATTGATCGGCGCCCCGGCCAGGGTAAAACTGAAATAGAATAAAAAGAACCGCTTAATAAACTTCAATGGTTTACTTAGTCCTCGACCTTGATCAATTTTACTTTTGGGGCGCGCACCAACGGGATCGTTCCCGTGATGGTCAGTTTGCGCTTTTCGCTCATGCGGCCCTCCATCTCATTTTTGTCGATGGCTACAACCGCAACTTTGAGTTCAATAGTTTCACCGACTGCGGCTTTGGGCAGATTGGGAAAGAACATGCGATTGTTTTTTGTGGTGAGCGCTTGCTGGCGTTCGCTTCCCCGTCGATCAAATACGATGGCCCGGTATTTTGTGGCGTTCTTTACGGACTCCCACCGCAGACCCACGCCCCCGGCAAAATCGGATTTGAATTCGGCCGGCAAATCTTTCGCAAAAACGGGAGCGTCCAAACGATCCGGGCGACTTTCACAAAAAGCGGGACAGGATCGAAAAAGTTCGGCTTGGCTCAGCGGCGTTTCCAAGGTCTCGGGATTGGACTCAGTTCCAGTTTGCGGACCTGAGGTGTTTTCGGTCCCAGAAGAAACTGAAGAGATTTTTGAATAAATACTCAAAATAATCACCGCCGTAAGAAAGCCTGCAGCAAAGGACAATCCGGTTTTTTTCATAGAGATCTCCAAACTCTATATTCTCTGGTTTTCCTAAGGTTTGCAGGCGTTTACCCAACATCTCAGACCTAAGTCTGACAGATCTTGGAAAGAAGTTCTAAGAACCGACTATTTTGGGCTTTTTAGTGAGTAATTTTTGCGATGATATCGTTAATCTCGACTACACCAAAGACCGAGCTGTCTTTTTCCCCCGGAGGGAAACTGGCCAGAATCACGACGTGATTGGGAAGAACTTTTCCCTGGTTGGCCTGGATATAATTTTCTAAGGGCGGAGGAGATTCGGGCACTCCGAACAAAAATTTTTGTTTATTCGTAACGTGGACCTTGTCGTTGATCCAAAGTTCCCAGCCATTCGAAAGTTTTTTCAATCGAAGTCGGTCCCCGCCAACCGCGACCACTTGGCGCGCGACCGGTAAGAACTTCCACGAGTAACGATAAAGAACCAAATCACCTTTTTCCGCAGGGTTGCACAGGTAAAAATTCATTGCTGCTTGGTAAGAGGCTCCGAGCTCTAAGATCCCTCGCAGATAAGGGTCATCCATTTTTAGCTGTCGGATTTCGCTGGGACATCCGGGGCGAATACTTTTATAGAACTCTAAATTTTCATCCACCACAACGGCCGCAGGCGGCGGATCGGGCTTATATTTTTTAGTCACTAGCCAATAAACTAAAAACCCGAAACACAGCAGGGCCGCTAAAAACCAGCGTTTCATTTAGGCCGGTTTTCTGAGCATTTTCTCGACGTCGGCAATGTGATTCTCTTCGTCCATGATCATCTGACGAGTGTATTCTTCCAGATAAACCGACTTGTCTTCCACCAAAGAGAGCAAATCATGGAGCGCCACCAGCTGCTCTTTTTCATGACGAAGACTTTCCTCGAGGATGTCGTTGATTCCGTGTTTATGGGTCTCAAGCAACGAAGCAATTTTTAGCGAAGGATGTCCGCCCAAAGTCGTGATGTGCTCTCCGGCTTGTGCCGCATGACTCAATGATTCCGTTGCCTGTTCTCGCAACCAACTGACAATGGGAATTCGGTTATGACCGAAGACCATCAGCGAGTAATGCGTGTAGCGAACAACGCCGGCGAGTTCGTTTTCCAAAACTCGGTTCAATGCGGCGACCACTTTTGTGTTGTCAATTTTTTCTGTCGTCTTGTCAAAAGCCATGTTAGCCCCCTGCTCAAGACCTATTTCTAGCGCAAGAGTGAGATCTATTGCAAGTCCCTGAAATATTATTTATATCGATCGAGGTATGAACCGGCCGATCAACATTCCGTGGATCAATTATCATCATCTGTTTTACTTTAAAACCATCGCCGAAGAGGGCAGCGTTTCAAAAGCTGCGTTAAA
>JAYUPS010000041.1:0-2156 GCA_043759945.1 Bdellovibrio sp. | reverse complement strand
GCGTTAATCAATCGATTGGAAGACGGTACTCACCAGACCATTATCAACATCAAGGCCGCTCAGGGTGATTTTATTTCTTCGGCGAGCCAGACCAGTTTAGTTTCGTCTCTGAAAGAGGCAAAAGAAGAGATCATGGACCGTTTAACGGACTGGAAAATTCGTCGTTTTAAACACGTAGACGTTTAATTTGTTTTTTACTAAAATAAAAGGATGAGCCAAAAACTCGTCCTTTTATTTTTGTCTTTGTGGCTTTTGACTTCTTCTTGCACGGGCCCCAATTCGGATTCAGCGGTCGATAACTTTCCCTTCAATAAACCCGCTAATTATTTTTCAACGACCCAAAATTTTGTGGCCGACGTGTACTACGAGGCCGGGGCTGAACCCTATGTGGGCGCAGCCAACGTTAACCGCAATCAATTGTGGTTTGTACTTGAAGACAATTTAACTTCTATTTTTCAGTATCGTACCACCCCACCCACTTTGACCGTTCCTAAAACCCTGGCCGAGATGACTTTGATCGCTGACCAAGCCAAAGCCAGCTGGACGATTTCAGAAATGCTCAGTTTTAATACCCAATACCGGAACGCCGATTCAACGGCGACTTCGAGCCGTGTTTACGTCTATTTCGTAAATGGATATTACAATGACGGCACCAGCAATAAAACCAACGTGCTTGGGGTTTCCATTGGCGGGACACCGGTGATTTTCATGTTTAAAGATGTGGTGGCTGCGTCGTCAGGATCCAATACTGTTCGTCGCTTTGTCGAGCAGAGCACCCTGGTTCACGAGATGGGGCATGCTTTGGGATTCGTGAATAACGGCGTGCCGCTGACGACAAGCTATCAAGACACCGCCCACGGAAAACACAGCACGAACACAAACTGCGTGATGTATTATTTGAACGAGGGCGCCAGCGACCTGATCGGATTCATTGTCCAATTTCAGGCCTCGTCAAATTTTGTTATGTGGGGAGCAGAAATTTTAGCCGACGCGCAAAGTTTTAGTCGCTAAAAGCTAACAGAAAAAGACCCGTAAAAATCAGGGCAAATCAAAAAATAAAAATTGGCAATCTTCCAGACCAGTAATTCGCAAGTTGGATTCCCCGGAGACCGCCAGACCGTCACCGGCTTTGACAATTTGGCCAGTTAAATCGGCCTGGCCCGAAATCATTTGTAACCAATAGTGCCGATCAGAACTGACCGGCAACAAGGCCGTCACTTTTGTTTTGTAATTTCCCTGGTAAATCTTTGCGTCTTGATTAATTGAAACTGAATTCTGGCTGCCGTTCGGCGAAACCACCAAAGTCAGTTCTTGCTTGGCTAAAGACTCTCGAAAAGATTTTTGTTCGTAAGTTGGTTTCACACCACGCTCTTTTGGAAAAAGCCAAATCTGCAGCAGATGACAACCCTCGGGCTCGTGATTGTATTCCGAGTGCTCCACACCGGTTCCGGCACTCATGCGTTGGACCTCGCCCGGCAAGATTTTACTCGAAGTACCCAAAGAATCTTTGTGCGAAAGCGAGCCTGCAAAAACAAACGAGACAATTTCCATATCTTGGTGACCGTGGGTGGGAAATCCACTTTGGCCTTTGATGTGATCTTCGTTAATAACTCGCAGGACGCTAAATCCCCGGTTAACCGGATCCATGTATTCGCCAAACGAAAACGTGTGATAAGAGTCGAGCCACCCAAGACGGGTTCGACCCCGTTTGGAACTTGGCCGAACAAGCATCATTTGGTGCAGCTCTGAAGAACAAAGGGGATTTCAAGTCCATCCAAACGGGCTTGCGAAATATAAACTCGCTCATCATTTTGGGAACGGATTATCATCGAAGAATTAAACTGAACGACGGACCGCCCACCCTGGGGTCCCGCACAATCGCCCAACATCTGGCTCACGTATTTGCTGGAATCATGGAAAAAGCTCTCGGCGCCGTCACTCTTCAGCATGAAGCTGCTGGCTTCGTGCTTGCGGTCATCCAGGATAATTTCAGAGTGAAAAGATGTTTTAGCGGTTTCGTACAAAGTATAATGCCCTTTGAAGACGCCGCCCTTGATGACCATTTGGTAACCCGGGGGGACTTTGAACTTTCCGGTCCATTTGCACGTGGTCACGGCTGTCGAGGCAGGAATGCGGGGGTTTAAACTCGCGGAAAA
>JAYUPS010000040.1:0-14750 GCA_043759945.1 Bdellovibrio sp. | reverse complement strand
CGATGCGGTCCAAATTGGTTGTAATCATCAGCGTTTTCAAACCCAGGCGCGCTGGCGCCAGGCAGGCTTCGATACCCGCGTGCCCCGCTCCAACTACAATCACATCATAAATCGTCGACATTATTATTTCCCCAAACAAAACTCTTTAAAAATCTGATCGATGATCTGCTCATCGAATCTTTCGCCCAAAACATTTTGAAATTCGAGAAGCGCTTCCTTGATTCCAAGCGCCACCAATTCAAACCCGCGGCCTTCGATCAGTAAGCTACGGCTTTCAAATAAACTTGCATTTGCGGCTCTCAAGGACTCGAAGTGACGGGCCTGAGATAGCATAAGCCCCTCAAAAGCGCCAACGTCCCGAAGCCTGGCCTGTACGATCTCTACCAATTGATGACGGGCCGCCTTAGGGTCGTTGGCCGTTACACCAATCCAGGGAATATTTTCAATTCCCGAGGGTGCCCTAAGATCCGTTTTATTAAATACAACTACGAAATCTTTTTTAGCCTGCTTCAGGGATTCAAGTTCCCCAAGGTCTTCCAGATTGGGCCCATTGTCGGCATCAACCACATAAAAAATTAAATCGGACCGTTCGATAGCTTGTCGCGCTCGATGTACGCCCGCTCTCTCAATTTCATCGTCGGTCGTTCGCAATCCGGCGGAATCAAGAAAAGAAACTCGGACTCCTTCAACTTCGATCCAGCCTTCGACCAAATCCCGCGTCGTCCCTGGAACGGCCGTCACGATCGATCGATCCTCTCTAAGTAGAGCATTTAACAAACTTGATTTTCCGACATTCGGGGCACCCAATAAAATAGCTCGAAATCCTTCGCGAAACAGACGCCCTCTCTGGTAGCCGTCCAAGAGCTTCGACAAATCGGACCGCAAGCTCGCGATTTCGAGCGCCATTTCTTGTGGGCTCAAAACTTCGAGCCCTTCTTCTGAGAAATCGATTCCGGCTTCAATATGAGCCAGCCACTTTAAACAGGATTTTTGAAATGCTTTGATTTCTGCCGACAAGCCGCCTTCAAGTTGGCGCAGAGAGTTCCGGGCTTCCGAAGTTGACTTACTTTCGATCAAACTCAAGACACTTTCGGCTTGGACCAAATCAATTCGACCATTAAAAAAAGCCCGGAAAGTAAACTCCCCGGGATCGGCCATGCGCGCGCCGTTTTGAATAAGTTCTTTTAAAACTTCGGTTAATATAACGGGACTTCCGTGACAGGAAATTTCGACGGTTTCTTCGCCGGTGAATGAGCGACCCGCTTCGAAGCAGGTTACTAAGACTTCATCGATTTTTTCTAGGTTTTGGGGTCGTAGCAAATGACCGTAGTAGGCTTTGTGCGAGTCGGCTGTACTTGGAATGAAGGGTGCTAATTTTCTGGTGATATTGAGCGCTTGGGACCCACTAACCCGGACGACGGAAATGCCCCCCAGGCCCGGCGGTGTTGCCACCGCACATATGGTGTCTTTGTCGCGCGCGGGGTTCAATCCGTCCGGTGCTCGTCGCCCTGATTACTCGAGCGGGCTGGATAGATTTTTATTTTTTTGAAAAGTCCGTCGCCAATACTGCGGCTCTTTACGCGCTCGTCAGTGGCAAGGTACTGGTGAACAATTTTTCGGTCTTTTGGCGGCAACGCGCGAAAATAAACTGATTTCCCTTTTTCTAAAGCCTGGCCTTTTAATTTTTCAGCCAGTTCGATCAGCGCCGAATTTGATTCTTCACGGTACCCGTTGCAATCAATAACGATGTTGGTTTTGTCTTCGGGAAAATTGTGCTGAACCACGCGTTGTAAAAACAATTGAATAGAGTCGATCATTTGGCCGTCGCGCTCTTTCAATAATTCTTCATCGTTCCCCGAGAATTCCAAAACGATCTGATCAAACCCTTTGTCGTCTTTGCCCGAAGTAACCTCAAAGGCCAAATCAAATTGGCCTTTCTCAATAAGTCCTTCAATGCTCTCGGTAACCAGTGTTTCGATCTCGGACCCGCCGACCGCTTTTTTTGCTGCGTTATTTCCACCGAAAATTCGACTTAAAAATCCCGTCATGTTCTTCCCTCCGTCTTAGCCTCTAGGATGGCTTGTGATGCTTTTGTCTTGGTATTATCGCGCATAAATATTCTCTGTTGAACCACCCCAAACAGGGTGCTGACGAAAATGTACAGGGTCAGGCCGCTCGGCAGGGCCAAAGTAAAAACCGAAAAAATAATGGGCATCCACATCAGGATTTTTGCCTGCATCGGATCCATGGTGGTGGGAGTGATTTTTTGCTGAACGAACATGGTGACGCCCATAAGTACCGGAAGCACAAAGAAGGGATCTTTCTGACTTAGATCTTGGATCCAAAAGATCCATGGTGACTGATAAAGCTCGATAGATTGGCCTAAGACTTGGTAAAAGGCGAAGAACACGGGCATTTGCAAAAGCATCGGTAAGCATCCACCCAATGGATTTACTTTGTACTCTTTCATCAGGAGCATGGATTCGCGATTCAGGGCCGTCGGGTCGCCCTTGTAACGTTCCCGCAACGATTGCAGATGCGGTTGAATTGTCTGCATCTTCTTCATGGACCGGTAGGAAGCGATGTTGAATGGTAAAACAATTAAACGAACCAGTATTGTCATGACGATGACTGCCCAGCCCCAATTTCCAACCAGGGAGTGCGACCAAATTAAAATTTTCAGAAGCCATTTTCCAATGATCGAAAAAAATCCAAAGTTTACAACTTCGGTTAGTTCGGCATCGACGTTTTGCAAATGTCCAAGGGATTTTCCGCCAATAAAAGATATCCAACTGAATTCCATGCTGGATGTGATCGTGACTGGTTTGTAAACTAGCAAGGCCTCGATCGCACCCGAAACGGGGATTGTCACATTCACTGCAGGGGCAATCGCTGATTTATCAACCAGGCCTGATACAAAATACTGAGACCCGATTGCAACCAGGCTGGCTGTTTCGTGACTTACTTTGGCCTCGTCACTGGCAGCTACTGCCGTTCTTTCAATCGAGCCGCCATGTTTGACCGTGACTTCTTGGTGATCCATTGACGGCATTAAAAAGTTTCCACCAGAAGTAATTACTTTTTCTTTAGAAAATGCTGTGACTAGGCCTGGAAAAGCCGTTGGCGCATTTTCAATAGTCACTACGGTAGATATTTTACCCGAGCCTGGATCAACCTTAACGGTTTTACGAATCAATCCCTGCTCGGTTTGAGCGACACCCACAAATTCATGGGTGCTTTTCTGGGTAAGATTAAATGCGATGGGATTGGCAGAACCGTTAATTCGACTCTCAAAAAGAGTTCCCTTTGCGGTACCCACAATTTTTAAAGGGTTTTTATCGACATCGAGATAATCCCGTAAAGTGACTTCTTTAAAACCCATTCCCGCAGAGCTTATTTGAAAAGAAAGAAGATCTGATCTGTACTCCAATACCGTTTCAGTGGATGCAGAAATTATTGGAGCCGGCTTTTCCCCGACTTTATCCACAGTTTTGGCATCCCGGGTACTAACAACGGCCGCTGTCCCGTCGGCAATTACAGCCTCTGTACCGGTTGGTTTCTTGTAGTAGTTCGGGTATTTATTGTTGAGGTAATGTTGCCAACCAAAGAAAACCACTCCGACCATTAAAATCGCAAGAATCGTTTTCCCGTCGAAAAAACTGTTGTTTTGCTGCTCGCTCATAGAAGGTGACCCACATTCTTAAGTGAAGGAACTGGGTCGACACCAAATTGACCGCCAGGCCGGCACTGCGAGAGACGTTTCGAAATAAGTCTTAAGGCGTTCCAGGGTGTGTGCGTTGTCAAAGCTTGTTCCGCATAACATGAACAGCTAGGCGTAAAGCGACACTGGCCGCCCATGATCGGCGACAGCAGCAGACGATACACCCATACGATGCTGAGTCCGAGAACCCGAAGACTGTTTATCAGAAATTGATTTAATGAAGGCGAGTGATTGATGAACAACTTGCTGATAGTCACTGAAAGTTAACTCCTTAAAAAAACCGGCTTTGGGGGCTCGAAAAATATAGTGGATATCCCACCCCCCAAGTTCGCTTTTTGTCTTGATCTCGGATCTCAGAATCTCCCGTGTCCACCGCTTAAGTTTGTTTCGAACTACGGAAGAGCCTGTTTTTCGGCTAAGAGACACCCCGAATCTGAAGTGGCCAAGATCATTTTTTCGGTAGACCAACTGTAGCCAATTCGTCAGAGGTTTGCGCCGCCCTTGTTTCCAAAGCGAATCAAACTCTGACTTCCGCACGAGGCGCCTTGATTCCAAGGGACTTCGAACCTTTAGGTGCTTCTTCGTTTTATTTTCCACCGACCGCAACGGTCAAACGTTTCCGCCCTTTTGCGCGTCGACGAGATAGAATTGCGCGACCTTCTTTGGTTGCCATGCGCGCACGGAAACCGTGAGTAGTTTTGCGGCGCTTATTACTGGGTTGGTAGGTACGTTTCATCACTAACTCCTGGTTATCTTTTCTAGAGGCCGGGAATAAATCACAACGCATTAAGAGGGTCAACCGTTGAATTGCTTGGGACCCGTTGATATGAGGATGCAAGTCTTCCGGGGGGATCTAAACGTGGATACACAGAGTTTTACTCAAAAAGAGCCTCAAAAGCCCCTAACGGGCGAATTTTGGAATCAAATCAAAGCAAACATCAAAGGGCGCAACCGGGACAACAAACTCATTGAGTCTTGGCTTGATCCCATCCTTTACGTTGAAACCAACATCGAGCGACCGGAAGTTCCCCGAGTTATTTTGGGGGTTCCGACTCCTCTTCATCAGTATTTTGTGATCGAAAATCTTTTGGATAAGATTTACTCGGAAGCTTCCGAAATATGCAAAAGTCCTTATGAAATTGATGTCATTGTGACGGGCCCGAGGCCTCAAGATGTTCAAAATCAAGGCACATTAGGCGGAGACCGGCCTCCTGAGCCCGCTTCGGAACCAAACTTCTTTCCTAAGGCCCAGACCTTAAGTTCTGGAAAATCTTTCGAATTCCTGAATCCTGAGTACACTTTTTCAAGCTTTGTGGTTGGGAAAAACTCAGAGTTCGCGCACGCGGCAAGCTTTAACGTCGCTCAGAACCCGGGACAGGGCTACAACCCGCTTTTTATGTGTGGTCCCGTAGGTATGGGTAAAACACATTTGCTCCATGCCGTGGGTCACCAGTTGCTTCAAGCGAGCCCCAACTTGCGAATTAATTATTTCAGCGCTGAAAGATTTTTAAACGAATTCACCGCCGCAATTCGACGTCAGGAAATGGAAAAGTTTCGTCAAAAATATCGTGAAAATTGTGATGTCCTGTTGGTGGACGACGTTCAATACATCGGAAAAGGCGAAGCCACTCAAGACGAATTTTTTCATATGTTAAATACCTTTATCGAAAAACGGAAACAGGTCGTGTTGGCCTCGGATCGAATGCCGAAAGATATTTTAAATTTGGAAGACCGTAATCGCTCACGCTTAGAGTGGGGCTTAATTGCTGACATCTTACCGCCGGATCTGGAAACTCGAGTTGCGATCTTACGTTACAAAGCCGAAAAGCTGGGACTTCGTTTAGCTGAAGAGGTGGTCAACTACGTAGCCAAGATATCCAAACGATCGATTCGAGAGTTGGAAGGGAATCTTAAAAAGGTCAAAATGTATAGTGAACTTCAAGGTTTAACTATTGACATCGATTTGGCTAAGAAAGTTTTGAGTACTCACGAAACTCACACCTCCATCAGCGTGGAGGATATCCAAAAAATGGTGGCCGACCATTTTAAAGTCCGCATTAGCGATTTAAAATCTACGACTCGGGCTCGGCAGATTGTCGTGCCACGGCAAATCTCGATGTATTTAATTAAGCGTCATCTCGATAAGCCTTTGGTGGAAATCGGTCGTGTTTTTGGAGGCAAAGATCATACGACAGTTATGAATGCAATCCAAAGAGTCGAATTCCTCATACAGAAAGACTTAGATATTAAGAGTGATATCGAAGAGTTAACAACCAGAATCCACAATATCACAGGGGTGTGAATGTGGGATGTGGATAAACCTGTGGAAAGGGTTGAGAACTGAAGTGTGGATGAAATGAATCCCCAAAATTTCTCTTATTTCAGAGCTTTTACAAGGATCGTATTCCACTTATTTTTTTGAGTGTTTACAAATGCTTAAATGATTTGTTACGTTTTGCACGGCCCTACTACTACTACGGATTTATATATGTATATAGAAATAGAAAAGAAAGACCTCTTAAACCTGATTGGTAAGACTTTGAATATCGTGGAGAAGCGAAACACGATGCCGGTACTTACAAATATACTTTTAGAGGTAGGCCCTACATTTCTTAAAGTGTTTGCCACAGATTTAGAAGTTAGCCTGACCGATCAGGTTGAATGCAAAGTTAATAAAGAAGGCAAAGTCGCGGTCAGTGCAAAAAGTCTATTCGATATTTGCAAAGAGTTGGGCGAAGGAAAAATTCATCTGACTAGAAAAGATAATAATTGGCTTGAAATCAAACAGGGCAAATATTTATCCAAAATCGTTGGCATCAGCGCGGAAGAATATCCTGTCTTCCCGACTTTTTCTGGCAAAGGCTTTTTTCAAATTCCAGGATCTGACCTGCGTGAAATGATTGATAAAACTATTTACTCAGTCAGCAGCGATGAAACTCGATACCACCTGAACGGGGTGTATTTCGAACAACAGGGCCAAGGCGGTTACACGATGGTCGCTACAGATGGGCACCGTTTAAGTTTAATTCAAAAAAACCTTTCCGCGACGCAATTAATTACTTCGGGTACCGGCGTGATTATTCCACGCAAGGGTCTCAATGAAATTAGAAAAATATTAGAAACCGTTGAAGGTCCTTTTGAAGTGGCCATCGAAGGTTCACAAATGATTCTTCGTTCAACGAACACGGTCTTAATGATTCGCCTGATCGAGGGAAAATATCCCAATTACTCACAGTTTATTCCACAGACTTTGAAGAAAAAAATCGTTCTGAATCGCGAAGCTTTCTTGGGTTGTTTAAAACGCGTTTCCTTGTTGGCGAATCAAAAATCTAAAGCTATCACGCTGAGTCTTTCTAACGGAAAAATGGAAATCACTTCGAACAATCCTGAGCTTGGGGATGCCAAAGAAGAGATGGAAGTCGAATACGAAGGTGTCGACGTGAAAATTGGTTTCAATGCCAAATATATTCAGGAAGTCCTGGGTGCCATTCAAGACAAGAGCGTGGATTTCGAAATCAACGATCAATTGTCTCCAGGATTGTTGCGTCCTCATAACGACAAGTCTTACACTTGCGTTGTAATGCCCATGAGAATTTGATCCCTTGATAGAAAAGCTTCGACTTTTTCAATTTCGAAATTTCGAAGATCAGCTCATCGAGTTTTCCCCAACTGCAAATATATTCATTGGTCAGAATGGTCAGGGGAAATCGAATATCCTGGAGAGTATCCATTATTTGTTTCTCGGTGAATCTTTTCGTCCCGCGCAAACTCAACATTTGGTTCGCGAAGGGCAAACACGAGCTGCGATACAAATTTTAAACAAGATTGGTGATTCGCAAAATAAAATTAATCTGAAAATAGAATCCGGAAAAAGAACCGTTGAAATTAACGGCAAAAAAGCTCAGCCGATGGATCTTAGTAAAATTGAAATTCCGATTCTTTTTAGTCCCGAAAGTTTAAACGCGATCAAAGGTTCGTCTGAAGAGCGAAGGCGATTGGTTGATCATATGTTGATTTGTTTAAACCCCAAAAGCGCGCCCTTGATTGCAAACTTCCGTAAACTGCTTCGGACGAAAAATAAGATCTTAAAGGACCGATTGCGTGAAGAAGCGTCGGAACGGGAGTCCCAGGACCTGCTAGAGGCCATTACGCCCAGGTTTATGGCTGCTGCCAGCGACCTAACGCGCCTAAGAATTCAAACTCTGCAAGATTTGATGCCTTGGATGAATATGATGATGGCCGAACTTTCTCCTCAATTTCCCGAAGTTCGGCTGCGGTATTTAATTTCCGACCAAGATTTCATTCATAGCGCCAGCGAAGACATAACTAACATGCTGCAAAAACGGCTCAAAGAAATGGCAATTGCCGAACTATCTTCGGGTGTGTCATTGGTGGGTCCGCATAAGCACGACATCATGTTTCTATTTGGTGGAAATGACTCACGTTTTTTCTGTTCACAGGGACAGCAAAGATGCCTAATCTTGGCTTTCAAATTGGCCCAGATTGTGTATCATAGAAAGGTTTTCAAGAAGAGTCCTCTCTTGCTGCTCGACGATGTTTTGTCCGAGCTCGATGGAGACAAACGAAATGCGTTTCTACGATTAATTGAAACCATGGAAGCGCAAGTTATTATCACGACGACGGATACTGATTTGGCGACTTCTATTTTTGGTCTTAATCAAACGAAGGTGCATCGAGTGGTGGGCGGAAGTATTCGTTCTTAGTTAGTGTTATTCAGAGGGGAATTGATGAGCACCGGTGTTGAAGATCAAAAGCAGAGTCAAAAAGACATTTCAAAAGACATTGAAAAAGATTACGGCGCAGATTCGATTCAAGTTCTCGAAGGCCTAGAAGCGGTCCGTAAACGTCCCGGAATGTATATCGGAGACACGGCCGTCCGCGGCTACCACCATCTTGTGTACGAAGTGGTGGATAACTCGGTGGACGAAGCTCTTGCCGGTCATTGTAAAAAAATTTCGATCACCATCCATGCCGATGATTCCATCACTGTCGAAGATGATGGTCGTGGGATTCCGGTCGATGTTCATAAAAATGGGAAATCCGCTCTCGAAGTTGTCATGACCGTGTTGCATGCGGGCGGAAAATTTGACGGAGGATCTTATAAAGTTTCGGGCGGCCTTCATGGAGTTGGCGCTTCCGTGGTGAATGCGTTGTCGATTCGATGCCAAGTGGAAGTCAGCCGCCAAGGGAATATTTACGTTCAAGAGTATGAGCGTGGAAAACCAAAAGGCGAAATTAAAAAAACCGGAACCACGACCAAGACGGGAACTAAAACCACCTTTAAGGCCGATCGTGATATTTTCAAAGACGAAGCCGTCACTTATGATTTTAATACTCTCGCCACTCGATTTCGAGAATTGGCTTTCTTGAACGCGGGCTTATTTATTTCTCTGCTCGACGAACGCACCGGTAAAAAACAAGATTTTCAATATCAAGACGGTATTGCAGAATTTGTTAAATTTTTGAACCAATCGAAAAAAGCCATTCACAACGACGTGGTATTTTTCAAAGGGGAAAAAGAAACGGTCGAAGTTGAAGTGGCCATGCAATGGAATGATTCCTACTCGGAATCCATTTTTACCTATTGCAATAACATCAATACCATTGAGGGCGGAACCCATCTGATCGGATTCCGCGGTGCTCTTACTCGAACGACAAATTCTTACGGTGGTGAAAAGAATCTTTTCAAAGATTTAAAAGTTTCCCTCGAAGGAGAAGATATTCGCGAGGGACTTGCGGCCGTCATTTCCGTAAAAGTTCGTGAACCTCAGTTCGAAGGTCAAACAAAGACCAAACTTGGGAATACCGAAGTTAAAGGTATCGTCGAATCCCTGGTGAACGAAAAACTGGCCGATTGGTTTGATAGAAATCCAAGCACGGCAAAAACAATTGTCACGAAATGTGTCGAGGCCGCGAGGGCAAGAGAAGCTGCAAGAAAAGCGCGTGATTTGACCAGACGTAAGACAGCCCTGGACGGTGGATCGCTCCCCGGAAAAATGGCGGACTGCCAAGAGCGTGACCCCGCACTTTGCGAGCTTTATCTGGTCGAGGGAGATTCTGCCGGCGGTTCTGCAAAACAAGCGCGTGATCGAAAAACGCAAGCCGTACTTCCACTCAAAGGTAAAATTTTGAACGTGGAGAAAGCGCGATTTGATAAAATGTTATCTAACGAAGAGATCCGAATGATGATTTCTGCTCTGGGTACAGGAATCGGTAAAGATCAGGTCAGTGCCGAAAAAATTCGTTACCACAAAATCATTATTATGACCGATGCAGACGTGGATGGCTCGCACATCCGCACTCTTTTGCTGACATTTTTCTACCGACAAATGCTTGAGATTATCGAGCGTGGTTTATTTATATTGCCCAACCACCCTTGTATCGCGCGAAGAAGGGAAATCAGGAAATTTACTTAAAAGATGATCAAGCGCTGACGGAATTTTTGCTTGGTACAGGATTAAAAGATGTTGTTGTTTTGAGTGCGAAAAATCCCAAAGAAGTTGATTTTAAAAAGTTCATGCTGAACACCCAAAAATTTTATTCACTGCTGAAAGCCATGAGCAATCGTTACGATTCAGATCTTTTGTATTTCTTTATTTCGAAGTTTGCGATGCAAGCGGAAGACATTTTATCCGAAAAATCAAAAACTGAATCTTTTCTGAAAGAGTTCAAGGTTTGGGCACTTAGTAATCCTGATTTAGGGCTGACAAATATTCATTGGCGCGAAACACAAACGGGAGAGCTAAAACAGATTTTAGTGGAAACGAGCCGCTACGCTCAAACCAACTATTCCAAGCTGAGTCCAGAGCTTGCGAAATCCTCGGAGTGGACGGAGCTCTTAACGCTTTGGAATAGTTTGCAGGCGGTCTCTAGTTTCCCGGTAAAGGTGAAAATCGACAACACCGAAACGGAGTATGAAACTTACAAAGCGCTTCATGCCGACGTGATGGAAACCACGAAAAAAGGCTATTACATCCAACGCTATAAGGGATTGGGAGAAATGAATCCGGAGCAATTGTGGGACACCACTTTGAATCCCGATAATCGAAATCTCTTGCGCGTGAGCATTGACGATGCCGTGGCCGCCGATGAAACTTTTAGTATCTTGATGGGCGAGCTTGTAGAGCCCCGCCGTAAGTTTATTCATGACAACGCACTTTCAGTCAGAGCATTGGACGTCTAGATGGAAAATATTCCCGGAAAAAATGAAAAAGGCATAACGAACGTCGATATCAATCGCGAAATGCGCGAAGCTTATCTTCAGTACTCTATGTCCGTCATCGTGGGCCGTGCACTCCCTGACGTTCGGGATGGTCTAAAACCAGTTCACCGCCGAATTCTTTTTGCTCAACACGAGATGAGCAACAACTACAATAAGCCGTATAAAAAATCAGCCCGCATTGTCGGAGATGTGATCGGTAAATATCATCCGCACGGGGATACGGCAGTCTATGATGCCATGGTTCGTATGGCGCAAGATTTTTCACTTCGGTATCCGCTGGAAGATGGTCAAGGGAACTTCGGGTCGATCGACGGAGATTCGCCCGCAGCCATGAGGTACACCGAAGTTCGCATGACCTCTTTGGCCGAAGAAATTTTGGCCGATCTCGACAAAAACACAGTTCCGTTCGGACCTAACTACGACGATTCACTTCAAATCCCTCTGGTTTTGCCTGCAAAATTTCCGCATCTTTTGGTGAATGGATCTGCAGGTATTGCCGTGGGTATGGCAACCAATATTCCCCCTCACAACTTGGGCGAAGTCATCGACGGCTGTACGCATTTGATCGCCAATCCGCATTGCTCGATTGATGAATTGATCGAACGTATACCAGGACCTGATTTTCCGACCGCCGGAATTATTGCTGGAACTTTGGGAATTCAGCAGGCTTATAAAAAAGGTAAAGGAATTATTACCCTTAAAGCTGTTGCCGATATCGAGACCAAAAAAGACGGTCGCGAAGAAATTATAGTCACCGAATTGCCCTACCAAGTTAACAAGGCAAAATTAATTGAAACAATGGCCGACTTGGTTCGAGAAAAAACTGTCGAAGGCATATCGGATTTGCGAGATGAATCTTCCCGTGAAGGTATGAGAATCGTCATCTCGATTAAAAAGGGCGAGAACGCTTCGGTCATTTTGAATCGCCTATTCAAGTTTACGCAGCTGCAAGTTTCCTTCGGTTGCATCATGTTGGCGTTGGACGCCAAAAATCAACCGGTCACATTTGATCTGAAGCACATGTTGCAAGCCTTCGTAGATCATCGACGTGATGTTGTTACCAAACGCTGCTTATTTGATCTCAAAAAAGCTCAAGACCGCGCCCACATTTTGGAAGGTTTAAAGAAAGCCTTGGATCAAATTGACGCTGTTATCGCGACGATCAAAGCTTCGTCCGAGGCGAAAGTGGCGCTGACGAGCTTGATGGGCAAATTCGGATTTTCCGAGGTCCAAGCCCAAGCTATTTTAGAAATGCGCCTACAGAGATTAACCGGTCTTGAGCGCGAAAAGATTGAAGCCGAGCTGCGTGAGCTCATGAAAACCATCGAATGGTTGAAAATGGTTCTTAGTGATATCAAAGAAATCGATAAAATTATCGTCGGAGAATTGACCGACATACGGGCGCGTTTTGCTGACAAACGCAGGACCCTAATTACCGGAGATTCATCGGATATCGAAGACGAAGATCTGATCGCGGAAGAGGCCATGATCGTGACCGTGACCAACACGGGCTACATCAAGCGAATTCCGATCGATGAATATCGCCTGCAACGGCGGGGTGGGAAGGGTCTCAAAGGAATGGAGACTCGAGAGGAAGATTACGTCACTGATATTTTCCACTCTTCGACCAAGACAAATTTGCTCATATTTACCGACAAAGGAAAATTATATTGGACGAAAGTTCACCGTTTGCCACTGGGCAATCGAACCAGCAAGGGCAAAGCTATTGCCAACGTTGTTCAGCTTTCCCCGAATGAAAAAGTCATGGCCGTATTGCCGATCGAGGAATTCAGCGAAAACAAATTTGTCGTTATGCTCACCGAAAAAGGGATTATTAAGAAAACTCCGCTGGATGCTTTCTCAAACCCTCGGGCCGTGGGAATTATCGCGCTGACCACCGATCTTGAAGACAAGGTTATCGACGCGATGATTTCGGATGGTCAAAGTGACATCTTTATCGCCACTCGCGAAGGCATGTCGATCCGTTTTAGCGAAGAAGATGTTCGTCCGATGGGGCGGGCGGCGCGCGGAGTGAAGGGTATCAACTTAGGTAAAGACGACTTTGTCGTTGGTCTAGAGATCATTCAAAAAGGATCTCAAGATACGATCTTGATGGTGACTGAATCGGGTTACGGAAAACGTTCGGGCGTCGACGAGTATCGGGTGCAAGGCCGTGGTGGAGTTGGGATCATTACCCAAAAAACCACAGACAAAGTCGGTATGGTCGTTGGCGCACGAAAAGTGACCCAAACCCAGGAAGTCATTCTGACGACCGACAAAGGGCAAGTTATCCGTATGAAAAATTCAGACATTTCGGTTTTAGGTCGAAATACCCAAGGTGTTCGCCTGATTAATTTGGATGAAAAAGAAGAGCGGGTAACTGGATTTACAGTTTTGGAAACGCTCATTGAAACTTTGATTGACGATGAAGATACTGAAAAGCCGCCGACTCATTAGTCTTGCCTTGTTGATATGGCTTGGACTCACTTCGTTGGGCTGTGATAGCCGGAATGAACGTGAGTTCAAGATGGGCAAGTCAGAAATCTCTAGTGGCGATTTTAAAACGGCTCTAAATCGTTTTGACGACATCATTAAAGTAGATCCGTCAGATCCGGTCGCCCAGCAAGCGGCGCGAGAAGCCGCTCGTGTTTCTTTTTTTGAAACCAAAGAGTTTTTGAGATCGATTCAGTACAATCAACACTTAGTTTTTTACTCGCCGAGCTCCGACGAGGTTATACAGGCTCAGCGTCAAATCGTTTTGATCTCGCTGGAACATTTGAATGATTATGAGCGGTCGATCATAGAAATAGGAAAACTACTAACCATCGAGACAGATCCCGCCACTCAGGTGGAGCTTCGAATGAAGCTGGCCCGTTGCTACTATCATCTCAAACGCTTTTTCCAAGCGCTTGCAGAGATCAACGAGTCTTTGAAAACTCCAGAAGGTAAAGCCAAAGAATTTCATTTACTGCTTCTGAAAGCGAATGTGCTTATCGCGGATCAAAAGTTTTCGGATGCTGTATCGCTGCTCAAAGAATTAATGGAAAAAAATCGAACGTTGGCGTTTAAAGAAAACGTTCCAATTACCCTGGCCGTCTGCTTTGAAGAAATGAAGGAATTTAATCTGGCGCTGGAGCTTTTAGAAACCATTCGGCCCGAATACCCAATCCCAGAATATGTCGACTTACGGATAAAGAGGCTTAAAAACCGGGCAAAAAATCAACCCAAAACCAAGCTAAAGCCATCTGTGGCCAAGAAGGCGGAGAAGAAGTGAGTAAGAAAAATCCTGCCTTGGCCTTTGTGGCGATGGGTTTTGAACTGGTAGGCTTGCTGTTGGCGAGTCTGTATTTGGGTCAATGGCTCGATGAAACCTATAAAACCAGTCCTTGGTTCACATTAGGGCTGGTTGTTGTTGGTGTCGTGGGATGGATGCTCCACATCTTTTTGTTGATCAAGCAAATCGATGGACAATCGGAAAACAGCTAGGTACTAACAACCGCATGCCTCCAATTCTTTCGATTAATGCCTCGCACAACCTTGTCTCTTTTGCCATGGGAGCTGGAATTATGCTCCTGAATTTGGCACTGATGAGGTTCGGAATGGACCGCATTTTGAACAAAAAACTGATTGCGCTGGGGCTCCCCGTTATTGTACTTAAGTACGCGCTCTTAGGGTTTTTTTTGTATCTTGCATTGGGACTACCGGGGATTGGGCTTTTGCCGTTCAGTCTTGGGTTGGCGGTCCCAGTTGTCGGCTACGTGTTTTATTTACTTTGTGCAGCTAAAT
>JAYUPS010000039.1:0-2159 GCA_043759945.1 Bdellovibrio sp. | reverse complement strand
CCAACCACGTCGCCGACCGTGCGAAGTTTTTCTGCTTCGTCATCCGGAATTTCCAGATCAAATTCTTCTTCCATGGCCATAACCAGTTCGACGATGTCCAGGCTGTCGGCGCCCAGATCGTCAATAAAAGAAGCTTCTGGTTTTACTTTCTCAGGATCCACGCCCAGTTGCTCGACGATAATATCTTTGATTTTTGGGCTCATGGCCATTTTAGTACCTCCGGTTTCGATTTCCATAAATTAACTCCTTTAAACACTAATTCGCTAAAATTAAAATAACATCCTGACATAAACGCTCATGACATAAACATGCCGCCGTTAACGGCAAGAGTATGGCCGGTAACATACCTGGATTCGTCGCTCAAGAGAAAGGCCACCGGATCAGCAACTTCTTTTGTTTCGGCGATCCGTCCCAAAGGGATCTTGGCTAAAATGGCCGTTTTCTGGGCATCGGTCAGAACTTCGGTCATCTCCGTGTTGATAAAGCCCGGCGCCACGCAGTTTGAGCGCACACCGCGTGAAGAGACTTCCAGAGCGACGCTCCGGCTGAATGATTCGACCCCCGCTTTGCTGGCGGCATAATTCGCCTGGCCCGCATTCCCGGTTGCGCCGATGATGCTGGTGATGTGCACGATGCTGCCGGCACGAGCCTTAACAAATGTTTTTAGGCACGCCCGAGTCACTAGAAAAGTCCCGCGCAGGTTGGCGTTAATGACCTGATCAAAATCTTCGGTTTTCATTCTTAAAAGAAGTCCATCTTTGGTAACACCGGCATTGTTAACCAAGCCATCAAGGCCAGACCATTTTTCAAGAACGGTTTCGACGGCTTTATTAATGCTGATCTCGTCCGAAAGGTTTAACTGAACTGCCAAATGGGAAGCGCCGGCCACGCGAGGGAGCGATTCTAAAACGGATTTCGCAGCGTCTTCGCGGCTGGCATAAGTGATCGCAACGCTGGCGCCCCGAGCCGCCAGTTCCTGGGCTATACCAGCACCAATGCCACGGCTGCCACCGGTGATCAGAATTTTTTTATCTTTCAAATTTTGAGACGGTGTTTGAGTATTCATAGGGAGTTTCAGTTCTGATCTTGTTTCTTTGTGACTAATTTTCCAATTATTTCCAGATCTTCCAAGCTGTTGGTATTCAAGACGCGGAAAAATTCACTGTCAATTTTTTTTAGAAGACCTTGAAGCACCTTGCCAGCTCCGAGCTCTAACACGTCGGGAACGCTCATGGTCTTGAGAGTTTCCATGCTTTGGGTCCAGCGAACCGGTGCCGAAACCTGTTGAATTAAGTTCTCGCGAAGTTCCGAGGATTTTTGATGCTTTTTGGCCGTTAAGTTTTGAATCACGGGAATTCTGGAATCAAGAAACTGAATGTCGGAGAGAACCTTGCGCATTTTATCTTCGGCGGGCTTCATCAACAGCGAGTGAAAGGGCGCTGAAACTTGCAGGGGAATCACTTTCAAACGGGGAGGGTTAGTCGGCCAAACGAGTTCGGCTTTAACTTGGGTCCGTAGGTAATCGATCGCTTTCTGACTTCCGGACAAGACAACTTGGCCTGGGCAATTAAAATTGGCGGTGGTGAGTGGTCCAAGTTCGGGTTTTTGACCCACAAATCCGCACAGCTCCTGAGCTTCCAGATCCGTAAGCCCCAAGACCGCGACCATGCCCCCCTGGCCCAGGGGAACGGCCGATTGCATGGCCTGCCCGCGGGACCGAACGGATTTTACCGCATCCCGAAAAGAAATACTTTCAGCGGCAACCAAAGAACCATATTCGCCAATCGAGTGTCCGGCGGTGACGGAGCCCAGCACTCCAAACTCGTTCTTCAAAATTCGGTAAGTGGCGGTGGAAACAGTTAAAAGTGCGGGCTGGGTGTTTTCCGTCAGGGCCAGATCTTCGACGGAACCTTCGAAACATAATCGTTTTAAGTCAAAATGAATGGCGTCGTTGGCTTCTTCAAAAAGTTCACGCGCCGATTTAAAATTTTCTGATAAAAACTTCCCCATGCCGGGCTGTTGGCTACCTTGCCCGGGAAACAAAAGTGCAAATGTCACTTTAAGAACTCCTTTGCGGGGATTAAAGACTTGAGAGTTAAAATTTGACAAGACAGCTGCCAGCGGTCAGTCCCGCTCCGAAAGCAGTTAACAGGATGAAT
>JAYUPS010000038.1:0-5278 GCA_043759945.1 Bdellovibrio sp. | reverse complement strand
TTGATCCCCACCCCCGAAGATCAGGTCTCACTTACCACGTTTTCATGGCATCCTTTAAGTTACCTCGGTTTTGAAATCATCGAGGGCCGTTGGCATTTTTATAAAAAGGGACAGGTGCTGCCATGATGATAAGAAATATTTGGGCCGTCGGTAGAAACTACGCGGACCACAATCAAGAGATGAAGGCCGAAGCACCCCGCGAGCCGATGATTTTTTTAAAAGCCGGCAGTTGCGCCACGGTCAATAGCACGGAAATCGTCCTCCCGTATTGGTCCACCGAGGTTCACCACGAAGTGGAATTGGCGCTGAAACTGAATGCCTCGCTGCAAGTTATCGAGGGCGCCGTTGCTCTGGATCTAACCGAACGTCAAATTCAAGCCCAAGCCAAAGCCGCGGGAAACCCCTGGACGCTCTCTAAATCATTCAGTGGGGCTTGCGCCATCTCGGCATTTTTCTCTTTGCGTAAATTCGAGGAAATGTCAGACCTGCGGCTACGACTTTGGGTGAATGACGAACTTCGCCAAGACGGCAAGACCTCGCAAATGTTGTTTTCTTGCGAAAAATTAATGGCCTATATTTACGACAAGTTTCCGATGT
Source organism: Bdellovibrio sp. (assembly GCA_043759945.1). Lineage (GTDB taxonomy): Bacteria > Bdellovibrionota > Bdellovibrionia > Bdellovibrionales > Bdellovibrionaceae > JAYUPS01. The sequence goes on along the minus strand of JAYUPS010000038.1, from coordinate 4,681 downwards.
GTGCGGGCGATGTGATCCTGACGGGAACGCCCCGCGGGGTGGGTTTGCTTAAAGACGGCGATCGGGTGAAAGCAGAAATCGAAGGCCACATCACTCACAACTGGAAGGTGGTCAAAGAGGTCGCCCCTCCGGTCTCTAAATAACGCTAGGCAATATTCGCCCGATTAGTATAAGAACTCGGGTCTATGCAAAACGAAATTCACCGCAAGGGCGAAGACATCCTGAAACGGATGGAAGGCCAAAGCAAAGTTTCCCTTTTCTCAAAAGATTTTTGGTACGGATCGATCATGGATTGGTCGATGAAAAACGAACACTTCAAGACGCAGATGTTTCGATTCGTCGATGTTCTGCCCTATTTGAATTCGGGCAGCGAAGTCGCTCGTCACTTGAAAGAATATTTCTCCGAAAGTGGCGAAGAGCTTCCGAGCGTTTTTAACGTGGGCCTGGGATTGGGCTCCCTCGCACCCGGCCTGATGGCGGGCGCGATCCGAAAAAACGTCACGCAAATGGCAAAGATGTTTATTACCGGGGAAACTCCGGAAGAAGCGATTCAAGTCATTCGCAAGGCACGCAAAAACAATCTGACTTTCACGGTGGATATTTTGGGCGAGGCCACTTTGAGCGAAAGAGAAGCGCTTGAATACCAAACACGCTACCTCGCCCTGATCGACACCTTGGCCCGCGATGCTGAAAAGTGGGATTCCATTCCGCTTCTGGATCAAGATCACGCGGGGGCCATTCCAAAAGTGAACGTCTCTGTTAAAATGACGGCGCTCTTTTCCCAAATTAACGACAAGGCTTGGGTCGAGACCAAAACGCAATTGAAAGACCGCTTGCGTCCCGTGTTCCGTCGCGCGATGGAAAAAAATGTATTCCTGAATTTGGACATGGAACATTACGGAGTGAAAGACCTGACACTCGAAGTATTCAAAGAATTAATTTTTGAAACAGAATTTAAAACTTACCCTCACTTTGGCTGTGTCATTCAAGCCTACTTGCGCGATTCGCTGATGGACTGTCGAAAATCCATCGTCTGGGCCAAAGAGCGCGGAGCTCCGTTCACCGTGAGACTGGTTAAAGGGGCCTACTGGGACTCCGAGACCATCGAGGCCGAACAAAAGGGCTGGCCCATCCCCGTTTATTTGAACAAAGCCGAAAGCGACGCCAATTACGAAGATTGCTCCCTTGAGCTCCTGACCGCATTTCCCGCGGTGCGCGTAGGATTTGGGTCGCACAACGTTCGCTCCATCGCGTTTGCGCTGGTTACGGCCGAAAAATTGGGAGTTCCTAAAAACGGAATTGAAATTCAAATGCTCTACGGAATGGCGGATCCGATAAAACGCACTTTGGTCGAAATGGGTTACCGCGTGCGCGAATACGCTCCCGTCGGGGAATTAATTCCGGGCATGGCCTATCTGGTGCGCCGACTTTTAGAAAACACTTCCAACGAATCTTGGCTTCGCGGCAAATTTGCCGATAATGAATCTACCGAAAAACTGCTGCGCGATCCGAAAGAGGGCTTAGTGAAAACAAGTGGCGAACCCAAACACACCTTAGATCCCGTCCTAAAACAGCGATTCAACAATGAACCTCTGATCGACTTTGCCTTGGAAAATTCTCGTTTTTCGATGGAAAAATCGCTTAAAGAATTTAAAAAAGGCCGCGTTTATCCTTTGGTTATTAACGGCAAAGAAATTACCAGCATTGAGTTATTGCCGCGCGAAAATCCATCTCACAAATCCGAAATTTTAGGTCAGATTTCGATGGCCACCATCCAAGACGCCGAGCAAGCCATGCAGGCCGCTAAACTGGCGTTTCCGGAATGGAGAAAAACCAGTCCCGAAGTGCGCGCAGTGAAGCTTGAAAAATTGGCCGAGCTCATGCAACGCGATCGCTTTAAATTGATCGCCACCCAAGTTTTTGAAGTGGGAAAGCCCTGGTCCGAGGCCGACGGCGACGTTGCCGAAGCCATCGATTTCTGTCGCTATTACGCCCGAGAAATGCGCGGGCTCTCGAAATCACTTAAAGTCGGCGCGGTTCCCGGAGAAAACTCGGATTACCTGTACTTTGCCCGTGGTGTGACCCTGGTGATCGCCCCTTGGAATTTTCCCTTAGCGATTTTGACCGGAATGGCCACCGCGGCATTGGTCACCGGGAACACCGTGATCATGAAACCGGCCGAACAGAGCTCCATCACGGCCTTTGGCTTGATGGAATTAATGAAGGAAGCTGGATTCCCTGCGGGAACAGTTCAGTTTCTGCCCGGCAAAGGCGAAGTCGTCGGCGAATATTTGGTGAATCACAAAGACACGGCGACGATTGCCTTTACCGGCAGTAAGTCGGTGGGCCTTCAAATCTTGAGCAAGGCTTCGACTTTGCAGCCGGGACAAACCCACCTCAAGCGTTGCATCACCGAGCTCGGCGGAAAAAATGCCCTGATCGTGGATTCGGACGCCGATTTGGACGAAGCGGTCGACGCCGTTTTATACAGTGCTTTTGGATTTGCCGGACAGAAATGTTCGGCTTGTTCTCGCGCGGTGGTGCTCGAAGAAATTTACGAAAAATTTGAAACGCGTTTGGTCGAAGCCGCCCGAAGCCTGGTCATTGGTACCGCCGAAGATCCAAAGTCTTATTACGGCCCCGTCGTGGATCAAGAAGCTTACGACCGAATCATGGCGACCATCGAAACCAACAAGGCAAAAAGCAAATTGCTTTTTCAAGGGACCCAACCCACCGGAGGGTACTTTGTTCCGCCAACAATTTTCGGGGACGTTGATCCGGACTCAGCTTTGGCTCAGGAAGAAATTTTTGGCCCGGTGTTGGCATTAATCCGCGCTAAAGATTTAGATCAAGCCATAAAGATCGCCAACAACAGTCCCTATGCTTTGACGGGCGGGCTCTTTTCCCGAAGCCCAGCAAACATTGAAAAAGTGAGAAATGAGTTCGAGGTCGGTAATTTGTACATCAATCGCGGAATTACGGGAGCCTTGGTTGAACGCCACCCGTTTGGGGGTTTCAAACTTTCGGGAATCGGCAGCAAAGCCGGTGGTCCCGATTACTTAAAGCAATTCATGGAGCCCCGTTGCGTGACCGAGAACACCGTCCGTCGGGGTTTTGCGCCGACCGAGACTAATTAGTAACAGTAAATTATATTACTTCCCCGCGAAGTCTTCGGTGATCAAAGACTCGGTCTCGGCTTTCAAGAGAGCGTCTTTGGCCTTGAAGGTCTCGACTTCTTTTTTCTCGACCACGGCGGCCTCTTGGCGGGTTTGTTTTTTAACGTCCGCGTATTTGCTATTGAGCTGATCTTTTTCGACCTTCATGCGAGCCAACTCTTTTTCAGACCATACTTTCACTTTTTGAACGTGGACTTTTTTGGCGCTCAATTTCTTTTGCGCGGTTTCTAAGACCTGACGATATTCTTTCACCGAGCGCTTTTCATCGTCGACCAGTTTAACCAATCTTTTATGTTCGGTGTCAGCAGTCAATTGCTCCTGATTAATTTTTTCTTGGTGCTCCAAAACCACCGCTTTTTCGGCATCTAATTTTGTTTTCGCAGCGTCCAAGCGAGCGGATTCTTTTCTGGCTTTTTGCGTGATCGCGATGGCGACCGGAACTTCTTTGGCAGAAGTCTTTTTGGCGGCCCGGAAGGCAGCTTCGGTTACGGCCAGTTTGCCTTGAGATTCGACCAAAAGTTTTTTGGCCTCAACGACAGATTCTTTGGCATCCTGAGCTTTGCGAATTTCTTGTTCGGTTTGTTGCTGTACCCCGGCCGCTTCGTTTGCCACCGCTTCTTTTCGCTCGACGGCTTTACTGCGCTCCTGCTCGGATTTTTCAGCTCTCGCTCGGGCGTCCTGAATTTTCTTTTCGAGTTCAGTCTTTTGCTTAGTAAATTTTTGGATTTGCCTTTCGTTTGAGAGCGTTTCTTTTTGCATCTCGCGAATTGTTTTTTCAGAGTCTCGGGCGGTTTGTTGTGCCTGTTTGGTTAAATCCGCGGCCTGGTCTTTAGCTTCTTTGGCTTGCTGTCGTGCCTGCCGGGCCCGTTCCTTGGCTTCTCGAGCTTTTTGTTTTAGGTCTTTCGCTTCGGCGATGGCGGCATCACTGCCCGCGATCGTTTCTTCGGCTTCAAACTCCGAAGCGGTTTGGGCATGTGTTAACACTGGACTCAAAAGCAGCGAAAGTACGGATGCAAACAGAAGTGTTCTCATGATTCCCCCCGACAGCAAACTGTCGTGTTAGGAAATTGAGCAAGGGTCATGCCCCCGTTGGGATCAAACTAAGGCCTCGGGGAGTGTCCCAAGTCAGTCAATTGTGATAAAACTGAGACGTCGAACAGATGAGCATTATCAAAAGTTCGACGTTTCAAAAAAGATCAGACTTAGTCTTGGCCGTCGTTGAATTTTTCGCAGGTAACCGCAACAGTTGTGGGCTCCGCTGTGTTGCAGATTTGCAGAGCTTCGGCCATGGCTTGAGCTAAAGTCAGATTGGGATCCAACGAAACCCCACCCACGTTGTCGGTGGCTTGAGCGTCGGAGTAGCACATGCAGACCCAAGACTCGCTGGCCTGACCTTGAGAACTAATTAGCAAAAAAGCGGCGAAAAAAAGTGATTTCATTTTGAAACTCCTGTTTGGGTGATAACAAACAGGGGGCTTAGCGCCTTTTGGGAACCCAGGCAACAA
>JAYUPS010000037.1:0-5292 GCA_043759945.1 Bdellovibrio sp. | reverse complement strand
TTTCGCAAAGGGGACTACCGGGGGACTTTGCGTTTGGCGGAAAAGCTAACTCCCAGCATGGGAATGACTGCTTTAGGGTCTACCGTTCTTTGGCTGGGCGGTCGGTCGGCGCAATTGGTGGGGGAAACAAAAAAAGCAGAAAAGTTTTTTGCGCAGTATCTTGAGCATCACTTGGGCGGAGAGATGCTTCGGGATGTTCAATTTCAATGGGCCCTGATTCACATCCGTAATAAAAACTACTCGAGCTCGATTGCGATTCTTGAACGTCTTCTGCAGAGCGAAGGGCCCGACAAACTGGATCTCAATGCCCGCTATTGGCTTGTTCGATCTCTGCAGGCCCTTGAAAATCCGCGGTCGATCGATGAGTCCAAAAAACTCATAGATCTTTATCCCTTTTCTTATTACGGCATTCGTCTGAAGTCCGAAAACACCGGCGGCGCTTTTGAATGGCCCCTGGCCAGCCGGATGTTAAAAGATTTGAAAGGGAAAATTTATTTAAATTCCGCGCAGAAAAAATCATGGGATCGTTTGCAATGGCTTCGGGCGCACGGATGGTTCGAAGAGGCCCAAATCGAGGGTCAAAATTTGCCGTTATCGAAAGATCCTACGCTCAAGGTTTTGCTGGCTCAGGAATTTTCAAAGATTGGATCTTTTGCTTCGACCATTCGGCTGCTCAACGAGGCCGGAGATCAGGCTCCGGAGCTTCGCTCCGCGGATATTTTGCAGTTGGGAATGCCCAAAGTATTTTTAGACATTATTAACGCCGAGGCCAGCACCCGGAAACTCAGTCCGTTCTTGGTGCGATCTTTGATTCGTCAAGAAAGCGGGTTTGCCACCAAAGCTGTGAGCACGTCGAATGCTTTGGGTTTGATGCAGCTAATTCCACCGACTGCCAGAGAGGTGGCTCAGGACCTGAAACTCGGGACCCTGGAAATTCCCGAGGATGTTTTTGAACCTACCATAAATATAAAAATGGGAACCAGTTACATCGCGCGGATGATTCGTCAGTTTGACAACTCGGTGCCCCTGGGTCTTGCGGCCTACAATGCCGGGCCCCGCAAAATGCAAATTTTTATTCGGAGCCGTCCGGAACTGCGCGCGCAAATTCAGAAGGCCAGTTCCGAGCCGTGGGATGAGATGTGGTTTGATGAATTGCCTTGGCACGAGACAAGTTTTTACGTGAAGGCCATTCTGCGAAATACACTTTTGTTCAAAACCCTAGACCAAAGGCGTATTCAACTTTCGGGCGTACTCTGGCAGGATCTTGTCCTAAGTGCGGGTCCAGGTCCAATGTTGGGCGCAGAAAATGGAGAAGTGAAGTCTCAGTGATTGTGCTGGGCGACTTCCCTCCGTTATCCTATTGGAACAGCGGGGAGAAATTAAAATGCGTAAGCTTGTGATGATCTTAATGGTGCTGACCGCGTTTGGCTGTTCACACAATCGTCCCAAAGAGGGTTCGAACGTGTCTGACAACACCGAAAATTTGCCACCCACGACTCCGGGAGTGGTGCATGAAGTGCAATCTTTTAAAGTTTCTGATCCTGAGCCCGCCAATGTGGCGAGCGAAGAATTGGACGGGATTCCGGTCGAAATTAACTCCAAAGTGGAGCAGTGGATATCCTATTTCCAGGGCCGTGGCCGTCCCCACATGGAGCGCTATTTGGCCCGCAGCGGTCGCTATGCTCCGCTCATGAAACGTATTTTGAAAGAGAATGGTTTGCCCGAAGATTTGATTTACATCGCTCTCATCGAGTCTGGTTTTAGTTCTAAGGCCACGAGCCGGGCGGCGGCCGTGGGCTACTGGCAGTTTATCCGGGGGACCGGGAAGCGCTACGGCTTAGAAATTAGTTCCTTTGTCGATGAACGGCGCGATCCGGTTCTGGCCACGCAAGCGGCGGCCGATTATTTTAAGGGTCTCTACAGCGTGTTTGGCTCTTGGTATTTGGCCATGGCCTCTTACAACGTGGGCGAAAATCGCGTTTACCGCGAAGTCATGAACCACAAAACACGTAATTTTTGGGAGCTCGTCCAAAAGCGCCGTTTGCCAAAAGAGACCATGAACTACGTTCCGAAATTCATCGCCGCAAAGTTGATCGGTAAAAATCCGGCAAAATACGGTTTCACAAATATCGAATACGAAGCTCCCGTTGAGTTCGAATTGATCAAGGTCAGCACGGCCGTTAATTTGAAAATGATGTCCGAGAAAATGGAAATCGGTTACGACGAGCTGAAACAAATTAATCCAAAATTCCGCGGGGAAGTTGCGCCCGTAAAATCCAATGGTATTTTAGAAATTCGCGTTCCCATCGGCAAATCGCAGGCGGGTTTGGCAGCAGCCCGAGAGTCCGTCGTCGAAAAATTGGAATACGTGGCCGACAATGGGGAAACAGAGACCTACCGCATCCGTCCGGGCGACAGTTTGTCGACGATCGCCCGAAAACATAAAACCACGATCGCTTGGCTTCGGGACGTTAATGACTTGCGCAAAGGTCGTTTGCTCCGGGTCGGGATGCGTATCCAAGTTCCGGATCGTGAGTCTAAAAAACCAGTGGTGCGCAACGTGGCTAAAAAAGAAGCCCCCGCGAACAGCGCGGAAATCGTGACCTCGCAGGGCGTTTTGTATGTGGTGCAGCCCGGAGATTCCCTGTACACGATCGCGGAAGAATACGATTCGACGGTTTCCGAGCTCTTGAAAATGAATAAAATGCGTCGGGGCCAAGTTTTAAAAATTGGGATGAAATTAAAAGTCCCTAAAGACTCGGGGCTACCGCAAGAGCCGGGAGAAGAAGGCACCGCCAACAAAGCGCAGCAAGCACCGGTCGAGGATTCCGGAGTGGCGCCAAGCGGTCAGAATGGCACAAGCCGACGTGAGGCTCTGAAACCCAATGCGATGAAAGCTCAGATCGAGCGCCTGTATCAGCAAAATCAAATTCGCTTTGCAGCAAAGGCCCGAAAAGAACAAGCCCAGCACGTGGCCCGAGTGCGCAATTCGCGCGTGCACGTCGTGCGCAAGGGTGAAAGTCTGCATCGTATCGCCTCGAAATACCGCGTACCGCTTTCCGTGATTGTTCAGCGAAATCGGTTGGCCAGGAATACGGACCACGTGACCGTGGGCCGACGGCTTCAGATTCCAGACTAGAAGATTGTTAAACTGATTCGTTGGTTTGAATTTTCGGAATTAGAATTTTAAAAATCGTGCCCGCGGGGGAGCTTCGGAATGTCAGCGTTCCCTTATGACTTTCGATGATGCCTTTGGAAATAGATAGTCCCAGGCCGATCCCCTGGCCGACCTCTTTTGTCGTAAAAAAAGGTTGAAAGATTTTATCTTGGGCTTCGACGGGAATTCCACTACCCGTATCGTGCAACTGAATTTGAATTTGCCCATTTGATTCTCGCACTTCAATTTCGATTCGTTTGGTATCCGCTGCGGCCAGCGCATCACAGGCGTTATTCAAAAGATTTAAAATCACCTGCGAGATCTGAACGGGCCGGCATTCCAGTTCCAGCTCTTGATCCAGTTGCACCAAATTAATGTCGATTCCCAGTCGGGACTTTTTCTCATTACAGTAGGCCAAGGTCTCTTCGATCAAGCCTCGTACTTTTACTTTTTGAAAAGGGCCTTTGGCGCCATCGCCGCAAAAATCCCGCATGCCGCGAATGATCTTGGCTATGCGCTGAGTTGTTTCCTGAATGCGATTGGCGTAATCAAGGGCTTTGACGTCATTAAACTTTCCGGCGCCAATCATGTCTTTTATTTTTGTGCCGTACAGGGAAATGATCGTTAGGGGATTGTTGATCTCGTGCGCGATCCCTCCGGCCATCTGACCGAGCGAGGACATTTTGGCGGACTCGATCATAAGAATTTCCCGACGGGAAATTTGCTCGGCCAAATCTTTCATTTTTTCGTTTTGTCGGCGAAGTTCTAAAATACGAATGATATTTCGTGAAAGCGCTTCCAAAGCATTGACCTGCCGGTCGCTCAGAATTCTTGGCTTGCGGTCCAGCACACACAAGGTCCCAATCGAATAACCATTTTGAGTGATCAGCGGCGAACCGGCATAAAAACGGATATTCTGGTCGGAAGTAACAAAGGGAAGATCCTTAAAGCGGGGATCTTCCAGGGCGTTAGGAATAACCATCGTTTTATTTTGCGCGACAACGTGGTGGCAGAAGCTAACGGCTCGCGGAGTGGAGCCCACGCTGACGCCCAGCTGGGATTTGAACCACTGTCGGTCCGAATCAATCAGGCTGACCAGCGCAATGGGAGTCTGACAAATTTCTGAAGCCAGTATGGCGATCTCGTCGAACTCGGCCTCAGGCTCGGTGTCGAGTATTTGTAGGTCTAAAAGTTCTCGCAGCCTGGCGGCTTCGTTGTTCATCACTACCTTTTTAAATATTGTTTGTTTGAAGTGCAAGCAGAAAAAAAGATGCCCGTGATCGGTCGTCTCCGAGTCACGGGCTAAGGGGAATGAAACCTGTCTAGATATGTAGTATCTGATTTACCTTCCATCGTAAAATACCCTTCGGCATTCCCAAAACTCACGTTCTGGTCCTCTGGCACCTGGCTGGCAGCCCGCAGTTTACCGCGAGTAAGCCCCTTTAGTTTTGCGTCCCAAGTTTTCACCTGGTTTGCCCTTTACTGAGAAAGGATTTAATCCTGAATATGCTCTAGGATCCTCCTGTGGTTAGAGTTGCAATGTCGTCCGTGTATCTTCCCTAAACAACCTGTCCGAACTTCCTTATCCGAACCACCCACAACCGTGTGGATATGCTCTAAGAATACCTCGACTTTGGCCGAGTGCAAAAAACTTCTTCAGGCTTTCTCAAAATAGGGCCGTTTTTGGCTCGGAGTGGTTCGCGTTTTTTAAGTCTGTCTCAGGGTGAGCCAACGTGAAATTGGACATTAAACTAAATGTGAAATTTGCTCGGCAATTTTCAAGAAGATCTGCGCTTCCGCGCTTTGAGTGTGGCTCTCGACGATCGGAATGCCGGCTTCAGATCCCAAAGACACCGACGGGTTGAAGGGCACTTCGCCAAGCTTTGGAATTTTCTGCGAGTCGAGATAGCCGTCGATTTCCCCCTTGGGAAATAGCTGAATTTTTGTACCTTCGGGCGAAATCAAGTACGACATATTTTCGACCATACCCAGAATCGGCACGCCCACCCGGCGCCACATATCGATCGCTTTCTTTGCGTCGACGAGCGCCACATTTTGCGGGGTGCTCACCAAAACCGCTCCGCTCACCGGAACTTTTTGGGCGAGGGACAATTGAATGTCACCGGTGCCCGGTG
>JAYUPS010000036.1:0-5298 GCA_043759945.1 Bdellovibrio sp. | reverse complement strand
TTTCCCACCAATCCGGTTCCGCCCGTCATCAATATTTTCATGAGTGACTCCAATCCAGATCAGAGTAATGTTACGTTTGATGGCTGACAATAAAAACGGAAAAGAACTTCAAAAAATTAAAAGTTCCGTATTTGGCCGAGGCCTGACCCTCGCGCGCATGACCCTGACTACCGGAGCCGGTTTGGCCTCTCAAGGGGCCCGAGGCCTGTTTGCGAGTGATGAAAAAAAGAGCGAAAATTGGAAAAATTTTTTAACAGGTCAGGCTCAATTCTTTAGTCAAGAATTGGGTGAGCTCAAGGGCAGCTTGATGAAAGCGGGTCAAATGCTTTCAATGTACGGAGAACATTTTCTACCACCCGAAGCCAACCAGTTTTTGCGAACCTTGCAGGCCGACTCTCCGCCGGTTGCTTGGTCAGTTCTGGAAAAAGAGATTAAAAAAAGTTTGTCGCCGGAAAAATTAAGTCTGTTGGAAATCCAACGCGAACCCATCGGCACGGCCTCTTTGGGTCAGGTGCACAAAGCCACAATCAAATCGACGGGTGAAGTGATTGCGCTGAAAGTGCAATATCCCGGAGTCGACAAAGCCATCGAGAGTGATCTGCGCGCGCTGAAAAGTTTTTTCAACATGATGAAGTTTCTTCCGAAAGGCAAAACCACCGATCAGATTTTCGAAGAAGTTAAAGATATGCTGGTTCAGGAAATGGACTATGAACTCGAAGCGAACGAAACAGAATTCTATCGCGAACGATTAAAGTCAGACACGCGTTTCATAGTTCCTAAAGTCTATCGCGAGTTTTGCGGACCGAAGGTGATTGCGACCTCGTTTGAAATGGGCGTCAATCCCGGAGAAAGCCTGATTCGCAACCTAAGCCCCGAGAGACGTAATCGACTGGCTTTGAATTTTTTAGACCTTTATTTTAAAGAGCTTTTTGAGTGGGGCGTGGTTCAGACAGATCCCCATCTGGGAAATTATAAAATTCGAATCTCCCCCACCGGCGAAGATCAAATGGTGCTTCTGGATTTTGGCGCGACCCGAAAGTACGCCCGAGAATTTTTAGATCCTTATCATCAGATGATTCAAGCCGTTATTAATCAAGACAAAGAAGCCCTGAGCGATGCGGCCTTTAAGCTGAAGTTTCTCATCGAGACGGATGATCCAGGCTTAAAGACACTTTTCGAAGATTTTTGCTTGATGACCGTGGAGCCTTTTACCAAAGATGCGGATTACGATTGGGGCACTTCGGATCTGCCGCAACGACTTGCTAAAAAAGTTTTCCAGATGATTCAAAAATTCGATTTGCGACCGCCACCCCGGGAAATATTGTTTCTAGATCGCAAGACCGGCGGTGTCTTTATTTTTCTTTCGGTTCTGAGGGCCAACATCAACGGCCGCGCGCTTCTTTTGAAGTACTTAGAAAATATTCCCTCTCTAAAAACTAGTTAGAAAATCAGTCGTGGTGCGGATTTTCGCAGTTTTCGTTCGGGGATTCGAATTCCAGGGTTGCCTCTAAAATATTGTAATTTTCACGCAAACCCTTTTTAATTTGGCTCTTCACCAGGGTCATTTGATCCCAACCGGCCGTCGTTAAGATCACGTGACTTGTGAGAATATGATCTTGGCCGTCGACACTCCAAACATGGGTGTGGTGAATGCCCGCCACGCCGGAAATTTTTGAGATCCAGGCTTCAATTTTTGCGATCTCAATCCCTTCGGGTGTTTTTTGCAGAAAAAGCGGTCCTACTTTCAGAAACCGCTTGGCCACATTGTAAGAGATCCAAAGGGACAGACCCATTGCCAGCACCGAATCCAACCAGGGCCAGTCAACGAAGAACAAAACAATCGCGACGAAAAGAACCATCACCCAGCCCAGAATGTCTTCGATAAAATGCCAGCTTAGCATTTCCTCGTTCAAAGATTTGCCGCGAGAGATGCGGTACCAGGAATATCCGTTCACCAGGATTCCAAAGATAGCTAACACGAGCATCAGTTCATTTCTGACCGGCTCTGGATTCTGCAACCGCTGAATCGATTCGATCCAGATCCAAATGGTTCCCCCAATCAGGATTCCGCCCGTCGCCAGCGCAGAAACCAAAGACCACCGCCGGTAACCGTAGCTGTACTGCTGATCGGCTTGCCGGCTGGAGAATCGCTCGAGCACCAGGGCCAAACCCAATGCCAGCGCGTCGCCAAAATCATGAAATGAATCTGACAACACCGCCACCGAGTTGGCCCAAAGCCCACCACCCAGCTCGATAAAAGCAAAAGTCAAATTTAACGAGAAGGCCAACAATATAGCTCGTTGCGAGGCTTTCATGGCCCCGTGATCGTGGTGGTGATGGTGGCCGTAGCCGTGCGGCTGATCATGTGGCGTCATGGGCTAGATTATCGGTGATTGCGTTCAATTATTCAAATAGACAAACTACAAATATGAAACGCTTCTCTCAGGCCTCTTGGATTCTTCTCGTCTACACCCTGCTCGTGATCTTGTGGGGCGCGTGGGTTCGCATATCTCACTCTGGCGACGGCTGCGGAAGTTCGTGGCCGCTTTGTGAAGGACAATTCATCCCTTTTAAAGCCACGGGCCAAATTGCGGAAAAAACTTGGGTGGAGTTCAGCCACCGACTGACGAGCGGTTTGTACGGAATCTTTGTCCTGATTTTTTGGCTGTGGTCCCGAAAGTTATTTTCTAAAAAACATCCGGCCCGGCGCGCGGCTTTGGCGTCTCTTATTTTTATGATCATCGAAGCCTTGTTTGGAGCCGTGCTGGTTAAACAGGGTTTGGTCGGAAACAACGAGTCTTTAGCGCGTGTGGTTTTGATGTCCCTTCATTTTCTCAACTCGGCCCTTTTAGTTGTGACAACGACTTGGATGGCCGATTTTTCCCACAGCCCGGAATGGCATCCGCGTTCTAAAAAAATTATGGGAGGCATCTTTCGACGTCTACCGCTCCTGGCCGTTGTAATTTTGGGAGCGCTTGGGCTTACAGGAACCTTTGCGGCACTGTCGACCACCCTTTTCCCTTCGCTGAGTTTGGGCGAGAGTCTGAGCAAAGAAATGGCGCCCGACGCGCATTTGCTTTTACAGCTTCGGACTTTGCACCCCGTCTTAGGCGTTTTTGCGGGATCAGCTTTGGGGCTTTTAATTTTTCTTTCCCCCGAAGCTTTAAAGACAACAATTCTTCGATTTCGAGAACACAGTTACCGTTTGGGGGGCTTGTTGCTGGTAACAATATGCTTGGGAGCGGTGACGCTTTTAACATTGTCACCGACAGCACTCAAAGTTTTACATCTGGCCTTCGCGCATCTGACTTTTGTTGCGCTGGCGATGTGGCTCAAATTTCTTAAATTTGATCAAGAGAAGTCGTTGCCATAATTCCTGAAATCAAATCGAGCTTTTGATTGATGTCGTTGGTTTCCAAGATCAATTGCTGCATGTCAGGATCTCGTATCAAATAGGCTACGGCGGCGCCGACGACCTCTAGCGGACTTTTTAGACCCCCGATAAAATGTTCTTGTGTTGTTTTGTCGGTGATGTGCCGACCAATCCAAGTCACTAGAAGCCGATGCAAATTCAAATACGCAATCCCGTGAGATTCGCTCAGCTCTAAATTTTCATCGATCCGTTCGGCATTCACCACCAGATAGGGTCTCGTTGCGTCCGAAACATGATTAATCTCTGCTTTGCCCTCGCCGGGAATTAAAACCAAAAGCGTACCGTCCATGCGTTGCTCTAAAATTTCTGGCCTGCCAAATCCCACGATAGATCGAAGTTGCGGAATAGGATCACCTGCGTTCAACAGGTTGGGATCAATCGGACCATCGCTAAAGCCCACCGCGACGGGAATTTTTTCTTCGATGGCATCTTGAATCATCCGCAGGTAACGCGGCTCAAAAACATTAAGGGGCTTGCTTGTTCCAGGATGTAGAAGGGATTGACCCAATGGAAAAACAAAAAGCCTCATGGTTTATTTAAACAGATTTTTTTATTTTCTCAAAGGCCAACTGAATCAATGGCAGGTCTGCTTGGACGATACTTAAAGCGGACCATGAATCCTGGGTGACCCATTTCATTTCCAGATGCTCGCGCAGTTCAAACTGGTGGGGACCTGGGTTCACCAGAAAGGATTCAATATCGACAATCAGGTTTTCGTACTCGTGGGTGTTTTTCCCGACCAGCTCCCCGACCTTGGTAAGGCAACCAAGTTCTTCTTCGAGCTCCCGGATCAGGGCTTGCTTGGGGCTTTCGCCGGGTTCGATCTTGCCCCCCGGGAATTCAAATTCTTCCACGGGTTCGGATCGTTTAAACAGCGCGATCTCGGGGTTGTCGCGAGACCCCTTCCAGAACACTCCGCAAACCACTTTGATTCTTCTTTTCACAGGGGACCTCGAAGCTCGGAGTGTTTTGTCGAAAAGTCAGCAGCTTTAGGGTTTCACAAAGGGCCACGCTCCGCAAGAAGACCGGGAGCTCGCAGTCCTTTTGAAATCCGTTTCACCCGCGACGACCATTAAGCTCTGCGTTAATTCTGGTGTTAGAGCGGACGCACTTTTTGGGTGGCTTCGAGCGTTCCCTGAAATTCCAGGGCAATCTGGGGAAGCAAAGTCCGCGCAAAAATCTCGGGGTCAATTCCAAAATCCTTAAGCGCGCAGGTCGGGACCGGAGTGCCTTCATTAACCACGTTCACCGCGAAATGAATCATGACCGAGACCCCCGAGCGACTGGCAATCGAAATACTCAATTTCTTTAGATTCCAATACAGATCGTCCCCAGAACGCACGAGCAAAATCTTTCCCGATGTCAGATCTCGAATGCTTTGGCCCACAATGCTGGCAATTAGTCTTTGGAAAGCCACGGCTCCCCAAAGACTGGAATCAAAGATTTCTAATATAAAGTGAATCATGTCGGATCCTCGGATTGCACTTTGATCCCGGACATCCTCAAGATCTTTCATTTGAGAAAACGAAATGTCACAGGACCCGCGGAAGGCCAAACAGCTCGTCCCCAAAATTCCGTAATTTTCATAGGCAAACAAGGGTCGTAGCTGAGACCCATCATAAGCTAATTTGGTCTCGATCCATTTTGTTTTCAAAACAACTCCGTCTTTTTGTTGCTGTAGTTATTGCCATGGTTATTTCCCCGCATTATTGGCTCTCCTGGCTCGTTCGAATCGCTGGCAAGATTCGCAGATTCTGCACCAATCATCCCCGTCCAAATAGCAGGGCCATAATATTTCGAGAGGCACCTGGAGCTCAATTCCCCGGCGGACAATTTCGGTTTTAGATATTTCGGCGGTCCAACAT
>JAYUPS010000035.1:0-14894 GCA_043759945.1 Bdellovibrio sp. | reverse complement strand
GTCACCATTTCGCGTTTGGCTTCTTCGGCGCTCATGTTGGAAACACTGGCCAGCTTGGCTTGAAGCTCCCGCACTTCTTCTTCGGCCTTTTTTTCCATCTCTAAGATGCGGCCTTCGGTTTGGTTAATTTTTTCTTCTTTGGATCGCAAAGTTTGAACATGCTTTTCGGCTTCGTCCATTTTCTGCTTGTGGCCCTCTTCGATTTCTTTCAATCGACGCTCCAGCTGGCTCTCTTTATTTTTTAGGGTGCTTTTTTGCTTTTGAATGTCGGTTTCAACATTCTTGCGAGCGCGGGTTTCAAAATCTTTGGCTTTATTTTTTGAATCGCGATCAATTTTTTGCGCCTCGGCTTTGGCTTTGTTCATGATCCGATCACTTTCCGCACGCGCCGATTTTTTGGTGGCGTCGTCTTGCGCTTTTTTGATAAAAAAGACAATGACTCCACCCAAGACCAAACCCATCAACGAGGCCAATGCGATATCCATAACTTTCTCCTAACGCGATCTTAGAGATCGACCCTAATGGCAAACCAGAAACTGGTCTTCGGTTGCCAAGTAGTTCATTCGAACATCCCAATCATCTTGGGGAAGTTCCGGGTAAATTCGGCTTTGGGGAATCATCCCCACCGTCATTCCCCCAAAAGAGGCCAGGAAGCGATCGTAAAATCCTTGCCCTCGACCCAGTCGCACTCCGCGCCGATCAAAGGCCAGCCCTGGAATCAAAAGTCCCGAAATTTCTTCCGAAGCTTTCAACGGACACTCGGCAGGTGGTTCCCACGTGAGCGACCCTTTCACCAGTTGGCGGTCACCGAGCACATGAAAGCTTAACCCGGTTCCTAAGATCCGCGGATAAACCCACTGCAGGTGACTGGATTTACGAATTACTTCTTGGGGGTCTAACTCACCAGGCAAAGCCTGATAGACACCCCAGACTCCGGATTGATTCTGTAACCACTCGATCAGCCGAAGCCCTTCCAACGGAAGAACCGACGTATGTCGTTCAATCAAAAGCCGACGCAAGTCGGCTTTTGAGGTCACAGATCCACCGAAGCGGCAGCAACTCCTTTTTGATTTTTTGGATTTGTTTGAGAGTTTTTCTCGAGTTCTTGGGAAAGTCGAAGGGCCTTCTCTTCAATGGCGGCGATCTCGCGAAGCGCTCGTTTTTTCAGAAGGACTAATTCTTCAGCAATATTAAGTGCGGCGAGAACCGCCGCATTTTGCACAGATCCACTTTTCGTTGCATTCAAGGCTTGCTTGATTCGGTGATCGACAATTTTGACAAGCTCGTGAACAAAGGATTCATTCTGCGATGAACGCAGGCGAAATTGATGGTCGGCAATGGTTACTTCAAATAACTTCTTTTCCAATATTTGACCCAAAATCTAAAAATTAAACTCTCAAACTAGCTCAAAAAATCACCAGTTTTCCAAGCCTTAGCTTAGATCGGATAGGGCCTAAAAGCGAAGCATTATTTTTTCAAATTCACTTTAACTTTGTAAGTGGCATTTGATTTACACACGGTCCCATTACCTTCGGTGCCGCATTTTGGGCTGCCGCAATTTAAAGAGATGACCTGATTCTCTTTGTTGAGATCTTTCACTTCTTTCTTCCAGTCCTCGCAGGCGATTTTCCAAGTTCCTCGCGCCCCGTTGACCAGGACGTTGGGTTCCCCTGCGATTTCCGCAGTGCCATCCAAGACTTCGGACGTGTCTCGCGTGGGCAAAGAGGGATTCCCTTTCTGCACCGAGATTGTTGTCGTGGTCCCGTTTTCGTTGATTGGAATTTCTGTCACACCCGCTTTTTGGGCTAATGCCAGGGTCGCGAAAAACAGTAAATTGAGCATGGGAACCTCCACCAACATCAGAATGTCATGGCTGAAGAGACTGTCAAGTTGTGCAAAGAGTCATTATCAAAAGCATGATCTTAAGTTAGATCTTGAATTGAAAGGTCAGCAGAAAGCTTAGGATGTTGAAAGCATTGCGCTCGTAGGCCGTACCGCTCAAAGAGGTGCGCCCCGGGAAGACGCGCAAGAAAGAACCTTCAAACCCAACGGAACAAATTTTAGCGAACGAATAGTCGTAACCGGCCGCCAGTCCGTAATGGTACGGCGAAAAGATGATTTGGCTTCCTGCGGGATTGGCATTGACGACTTTGGTCAGCCCCGCACGAAATGCGAAGAAGCCGTCTCCGTTGCTGGTCCCCAAGTGATAGGCGGCTTCCATTCCCAAAAGAGAATACTTAAAAGGTTCTGAGGGACTGCTTTCGCCAGAGGAATCGGAACTTAGATAATATCCACCGATGGTAAAACTTTTTGCCAAAAAAACGCCGCCTTTGATTCCCGAAAGAAAAAATGGCTTGGTGTTGTCGGCGTCGGTGGCGCTCAGTCCGCCAGCAAGTCCAAATTTTGCGCCCCCATCCGCGGCAAAAACCGGGACTCCTGCGAAGACATTTAGAATTAAGATACTTAGACTGATTATCCGCACGTCTTACTATCGGCATTAAAAGCCCAATTCGAGACAAGTCCTTGAACCAGAATTGAGCCTGAACTGAACCTGTCTGCGTCGTTGTTCCTGGACCTATGGACTAATCCTCGTACCTGTTGAGACAAAATCCCAACTTTTTTCGAAATTTTGGATCTATAAAGTTTCGGCGAACAGAGGCCGCAAGTGCCTGCACTTTGCGTTTTGGATCGCAGGTCTTCAACCAATTGTGCTCAAGAGAATGCGGTAAAACTTGATCCCAAAGGACCTGCGCAAAAGTTTTTCCGCGCTTCGGTTGGATTTTGTAAATTAATTCACAATTCATAGCTTCGGCAGCCGCTAACAAATCTTTCATCGTTAGCGCCCCACGGACTTCAGCTGCTTCCATCTGACTGTAGCGCGACCGGGAAACACCTAATTTCTCTGATAAGCTTTTTGCGGAAAGAAAAAGATTCCTGCGAACAATTTTAAGTTGAGATTGGCTTTGTTGAGAGAACGGAATCAATTCCGCGTTGGCCCGATGACAAAGCGAGGGATATTCTCGCTCAATTCGGTGGGACCAAATGTAGAATGCCTGATCAATATCCTGCGAACTAACTTCAATCATGGTTTGACTGCTCCCTCAGAAAGTAGGTTAGCTATTACTAACCTACTTTCTGAGGGAGCAATTGTTGAGCAGTGCTATGGTGAATGCAAAATGACTTGGCCACTCTTCACATCCGGAATCTGAATATCTTGGTATAAAATATCTTATCTGTTTCCATCTTGATCCGGTTTGTACTGCGGCAGATAGTTGTAGGGGATATCAGCTGCATTATCTCTCAGCTTTTGGTCAGTCGACTTTTCGCCAAAGTCGCTGAATAAATAGCCTAGGCAAATCATTGTAAAAATGAGCAGTACTACTAAAATTATCCATTTTAAAATCTTTTTTTTCATTGGAACTTTAACCATAAATTTTTATTTCGGAGCAAATTTAGCCTAAAATAGAATCGACAAATCCACTGGCAGAGAAGGGTTTCAGGTCGCCAATTTTTTCGCCC
This sequence comes from Bdellovibrio sp., assembly GCA_043759945.1. Taxonomy (GTDB): domain Bacteria; phylum Bdellovibrionota; class Bdellovibrionia; order Bdellovibrionales; family Bdellovibrionaceae; genus JAYUPS01. The sequence goes on along the minus strand of JAYUPS010000035.1, from coordinate 11,375 downwards.
AGACCCAATAAGCGGATGGGGACTTTAAGTTCTTGCGAGACCCCGACAGCGACGCCACCTTTGGCGGTTCCGTCCATTTTTGTCAGGATGACCCCGGTGACTTGCATAGCTTGGTGAAATTCGCGGGCCTGGTTCAAAGCGTTTTGGCCGTTGTTGGCATCAAGCACCAGCAAAACTTCGTGCGGCGATTCCGGCAAAACTTTTTGGATGACCCGTTTTACTTTTTTAAGTTCGTCCATCAAGTGAGTTTGATTGTGCAGGCGTCCCGCCGTATCAATAATGACGACGTCGTATTCGCGAGCTTTGGCTTTCGAAACGGCATCAAAAGCCACCGCACTGGGATCAGAAACCCCCTCGGGATGAAAGATTTCAACCTGACCCTGCGTCGCCTGCGCGGCTTTGTCGGCCCGATCGGTCCAAACTTTCAGTTGGGCACCGGCCGCAGCCCGGAAAGTATCTCCGGCAGCGACCAAAACTTTCTTGCCTTGACCGGCAAGCAAAGCCGCCATTTTTCCAATGGTCGTCGTCTTACCGGCACCATTGATTCCCACCACCATCCAAACGACAGGACGGGCTCCCATCGCCAAATGTTTCAAGGGGTTTGATTCATCGGCCTCAGAAACATGAGCTTCCCGGAAAATATCCGTGATTTCTGATTTCAATTTTATTCGAACCTGATCCATTCCCCGTTTTAGTTCCGGGCTTGCAATATCCAAAAGCCGCTGCACCGTTTGAGGACCCAAATCACTGGTGTAGAGAACCTCTTCCAGGGCATCGATCCCCGGCTGATCATGTTCTTTGAATAATCCCTGAATTCTTCCCCAAAACGAATCTTGGGTGGATTTAAGAGCGCTAGGAAGCGTCGGTTCTTCTTGTTCGGGTTGTTCGGGCGCGCGAACCAAAGCATCTCGCCGCTTTGAATTTCGGACCGAGAGCAAGATCACGGTAAAAACGATAAACATCAGAATCCCAAAGGTTCCCAGGATCCCGACCAACACGTCCATTTTTGCATCTGTCATTTTCTAACTGTTCCGAATCTCAGCGAGATTCACGGAGACCATCGTCGAAACTCCGCGCTCCTGCATTGTCACTCCGTAGAGCTTCTGCGCTACTTCCATGGTGTGTTTATTATGGGTTACAACAATAATTTGACTTCGTTTGGCCATCTCGCGGACCAAGTCATTGAAACGATAGACGTTGGCATCATCCAATGGAGCATCGACCTCATCCAACAAGCAATACGGCGAGGGTTTCACCAGGAAAATCGCAAAGACGAGCGAAACCGCCGTCAGAGCCTTTTCTCCGCCGGACAGCAAAGAAATATTTTGCATTTTTTTACCCGGAGGACGCGCCACAATCTCGATCCCTTGCTCGCCTTTTTCGATATCTTCAACCAAGGTCAAATGCGCTTCCCCGCCGCCGAAAAGAACCGGGAAAACTTTTGTAAATCGCTCGTTCACCAATTCAAAAGTTTCTTTGAACCGTTTTGAGCAAATGCGGTTAATTCGATCCACCACGCGCGACAGCTGACCCTTGCTTTCGAGCAGATCGTCTTGCTGTTTCACCAGGAACTCGTAGCGTTTCGAAGTTTCTTCGAAATCTTCGATCGCCGACAAATTTACTTCGCCCATGCGTCCCAGTTTTTCGCGCAATTCTTTGAGCTGGCTCTCATCCGAGGAGTCTCCCACACGGACCAGGTGCTGCTCAAATATGTCATTTAGATTTAGCATGTACTTTTCGCGGACTTGATCCGTCAAATACTGCTCTTTCATTTTAGCTTGCTCGAATTTAATTTGCGCGTCGTTCATTTGGACTTGGCGATCGTTTCGCGCTTTGACCGCGCTTGAACTTTTCTCGTCCAGTTCGCGAACAATAGCGGACTGCTGCTCAAATTGATCTCGAACTTGAGCCAACATCGAACGAGTTTCTTCCAGTTCGGTCACTCCGCGTTCGAATTCAATTTTCTTTTCTTCCAATCGAAACTGACTGTCGGTGGCCACTGTCGAATTTTTCTCGGTTTCTTCAGACATGCGAGACAGCTGTCCCCGCAGATCGGCAAGCTGGGTTTGAACCATTTCTAGCTGGCGATTGGCGCTGAGAGCCTCTTGTTTTTTAGTCGCCGAGCGAACTTGCAGAGAGGTAACTTCCAATTGAAGACCATCGATTCCCGTGCGTGCCAAATCGTATTCCGATTGCAAAGCTCCGCTTTCGGTCTCGAGCCCCATTTTCTTTTCGCGGCCGTTGGTTAAAGCCATCTGCAATTCATCTATTTTGGAAACTAAAGAAACCAATTGTTCGTTGATCTGATTAACGACACGATCCTGGCGCGAAACGGCCTGCTCGGCATTTAAAATCTCGCGCTCGGCGCGATCGGACTCTTGTCTTAGAACTCCGACCTTAACTTCTTGTTCCATCCGCCGTTTTTGGGCGCCTTCGAAATCATTCACAACATTTTCTAACTGCGCTTCTAATTTTTTAAAAGAGGCTTGCGCCAAGGCCAGTTTGCCCGCCCATTCTTGTTTCTGCTCGGAAAGTTCTTTGATCTCGCGGCGCCGTTTTAAGACCCCGCTCTCAACGCCTTCCGAGGATCCGCCCGTTAAAATTCCATCGGCCGTTAAAACGTCGCCGTCTTTGGTGACAAAGGTCCAACCGGGATATTCGGCACGCAATCGAAGAGCGGTGCCGACATCATCGACGACCGCAACATGATCCAAAATGGATCGCACGGAACTTGAATGAGCTTCGGGTATCGTCACAACATCTCTCAACAAAGAGGCCACGCCCGCTCCCGAAGGAGCCGGACCAGAACTTTCCGCGAGCCCGTTTGCGCCCAGAAAGAAACTGGTTCTTCCCGCTTTGTTGGATTTCAAATGATCGAGAGCTTCCAGAGAACGACTTTGATTCGAAGACAGAATCATCTGCAATCGGGAGCCCAGTGCGGCTTCCATAGCCATTTCATAATCCGCCGGGACTTCCACAACTTCAGAAACCGGACAAAAAGAAACGCTACCATCAGCGTGAATTTCTTGCTGTTTCGCTTTTTGCCAAAGCATAACGTTCTTCACGCCCTCTTCGAAACCTTCAAAACCGTTCTGCAAATTTTCAAGACCGTACAATCTGCCGGTAACGCCATTGAGTTGCTCTTTGAATTCATCTGTTTCGGCACGCTTTGCAGAAATTTGGTCTTGGATTGCTTTTCGATTGGCTTCGAAAGAATCCACGTCGCTCGCCAGATCCATTTGCATCTGACGTTCACGGTCGTATTCGTTCAGCACGGATTTACGACGCTCTTCAAACTCTACTTTCCGGCTTTGCAGCTCCACCAAAACGGCCCGATCTGAATCAATACGACTTTGCAAATCGGTTTGCTGCTCTTCATGACCTGTCAGTTTTGCTTCCATCGAATAAACCGTTTGGCCAATCGCTAAAAGTTCCTGGCGCTTGACGGTCAATTGATCATTCACTTCAGTGATGCGGGCTTGAATGACCTGGTAGGCTTCATTTTTTTCTTTAAATTGCAATTCCAGGCTTGTTGAATCTTCGACCAACTCTTTGGCTTGTTGTTGCAGTTGATTGAGATCACGAGTCAGGAGCTCTTCACGGGCTTTTTGCTCGCTGAGCAAGCTTCCCGCCATTTGTTCGCTTCGCCGAGCTTGTTCGATTTCAAATTTTAAAGATTGAATCTCAAGTTCGTCTTTTTGGACCGAGGCCTGCTTCGAAAACTGTTTTTCTTGCAGTTCGGTGACTTTTTTCTCTTGTTCGAGGAGGCTTAGTTTCAAAGTTTCTAGTTCAGACTGCAACCGAGTGACTTCACTCTCGGACTCGGTTTCCATAGCTTGCAAGTCATGGAAGATTTTTTGGCAGCTGTCTGCCGCCAATTTCAAATCTTTAAATTGATTGGAACAAATCCAAAGATCCAAGGCTTCAATTTCATTTTTTAGCTCGCGGTATTTCTCGGCTTTTTGGGCCTGGCGCGCGAGACTGTCGATCTGACGCTTTAATTCCCCAACGATGTCGGCCAAGCGAAGTAAGTTTTGATCGGCCGCAATGATTTTACGTTGCGATTCCCGTTTTCGAACTTTGAACTTGGTGATCCCAGCGGCTTCCTCGATCAACATGCGTCGATCTTCGGGTTTTGCCGTGATAATTTTTCCGATCATCCCCTGTTGAATAATCGAAAAACCCTTGGAACCAGCTCCGGTGTCCATGAACACTTCTTGAATGTCGCGCAGTCGAGCGGGTTCTTTATTAACAAAATATTCCGATTCGCCCGAGCGATGCAGGCGCCGTGTGACCATGATTTCCGACATGCGCGCGTACTGGGCCGGGAACGGACCCCCATCGTTTTCTAAGGTCAAAGAAACTTCGGCCATTCCCGCAGGCGCGTAACCCTCGGCCCCGGCAAAAATCACATCGGACATCGTGGAACCGCGAAGATCTTTGGCTGACATCTCGCCCATGACCCAAACCAGCGCATCGACGATATTGGATTTGCCGCAACCATTGGGTCCAACGACGCCGGTAATTCCAGCATCAAATTGAATGACGGTGCGGTCTTTGAAAGACTTAAACCCAATGATCTCGATCTTTTTAATTCTCACGTCTTAAATGTCCCCTCGTACTGCAACTGAGTCTTGCGACCCCGAATCGCAGCGCTTGCTGCGGCGAGCCTGGCAATCGGCACCCGGTAGGGCGAACAGCTGACGTAATCCAACCCAATGCGGTTGAAAAATTCAATGCTGTCAGGATCCCCCCCGTGCTCTCCGCAAACCCCAGTTTTTAAATCTGGCTTGCTCTGTCGGCCCAAGTCAACGGCTGTTTTGACCAAAAGCCCCACGCCCGCTTGGTCGATAGAAACGAAAGGATCTTTCGCAAAAATTCCGTGGGAGACATAGGTGCCTAAAAATCTTCCTGAATCATCCCGTGAAAGCCCCAGGGTGGTTTGCGTCAAATCGTTGGTTCCAAAGCTGAAAAAATCAGCATGATCGGCAATTAAATTTGCTGTCAAAGCGGCTCGAGGAAGTTCAATCATCGTTCCCACTTGGTAGTCAAATTTCAGCTTTTTTTCCTTCTGCACCAGTTCTACTTCGTCGATCACCAATTTTCTCAAAACTTCAAGTTCCCGATCCGTTGCGATCAATGGGATCATTATTTCGGGAATCAATTGGGTTCCCGCACGTACAACTTCGCAGGCGGCTTCGGCGATGGCCCGCGTTTGCATTTTGTAAATTTCAGGATAGGTAATCGCCAAACGGCATCCGCGATGACCCAACATGGGATTGAACTCATGCAGGGCTTGAATTTTTCCCTTCACCATTTCGGAATCTTGACCGATTCGTTTGGCAAACTCTTTGATTTCTAAATCGGTGTGCGGAACAAACTCATGCAGGGGGGGATCAAGCAACCGGATCGTGACGGGATAACCCCGCATGATCTCGAACAACTCTTTAAAATCAGTTCGCTGCATCGGCAGAATTTTCGCCAGCGCAAATTCTCGATCGACACGATTGTCGGCGATAATCATCTCGCGAACCGCATCGATACGATCCGGTCCAAAAAACATATGCTCGGTTCGGCAAAGACCAATTCCCTCGGCGCCAAATTGACGAGCCGTGCGCGCATCTTTGGGCGTGTCGGCGTTGGCGCGGACTTTGAGACGACGAATTTTGTCGGCCATTTTCATGACTCGCTCAAATGCCGGGGTCATCTGCGGCTCAATCGTTTTTAGTTCGCCCAGGTAGACCTCGCCGGCGCTCCCGTCGAGTGTAATGACGTCCCCCTGTTTGAGCACGTACCCTTTTACCCGCAGGGTCTTAGCTCCGTAATCGACTTCGATGTCCCCGCAGCCAGCGACGCAACATTTTCCCATTCCACGGGCCACCACCGCTGCGTGGGAAGTCATTCCCCCTCGGGTGGTGAGTATGCCTTGGGCGGCATTCATCCCGGCGATGTCTTCTGGGCTGGTCTCAACCCGAACCAGGATTACTTTCTTACCTTTTTCCTTCCAATCGACCGCTTCTTCACTGGTAAAAACAATCTGTCCCGAAACTCCTCCGGGACTTGCGGGCAAAGCTTTCGCGAGCAAAGTTTTTTCGGCTTTTGGATCCAGAGTGGGATGAAGCAGTTGATCCAAGGAAGCGGGATCAATTCGAAGAATCGCTTCTTCCTCGGTGATTAATTTCTCGTCGATCATATCGACCGCCACCTGCAAGGCCGCCGCCGCGGTCCGCTTGCCATTGCGGGTCTGGAGCATCCACAATTGATTTTTCTCGATCGTAAATTCAATGTCTTGCATGTCGCGATAATGCTTTTCTAATTTTTGATAAATGACCGTGAGCTCTTTAAAAGCCTGAGGCATTTTTTTATCAAGCTCCGAGATGGGCACGGGAGTGCGAATTCCCGCCACGACGTCCTCGCCCTGGGCGTTGATCAAGAACTCGCCGTAGAATTTTTTATCGCCGGTGCTCGGGTCACGGGTAAAGGCCACGCCCGTCGCCGAGTCCTCGCCCATATTTCCAAAAACCATGGACTGAATGTTGACGGCGGTACCCCAGCTCGCGGGAATTGAATTCAATTCCCGATAGGTCATCGCGCGCGGCGTATGCCAGCTGCGAAAGACGGCGCCCACCGCGGCCCAAAGCTGGTCCCAAGGATCCGTCGGAAAAGCTTCACCCGTTGTCGACTTCACCAAGTCTTTGAATTTCTTAACCAGCAATTTCAAATCCTCGACGGTCATTTGGGTGTCGTCCGTGTAACCCTTGTCGGCTTTCAAGTCTTCCATGGTCACTTCGAGCATTGAAGAATTCATGCCCATAACCACATCCGAAAACATCTGCAAAAAACGACGGTAAGAATCCCAAGCAAAGCGTGGATTCTCCGAGGCTTGGGCTAACCCTGCCACGGTTTCGTCATTCAATCCTAGATTTAAAATAGTATCCATCATCCCGGGCATCGAAGCCCGTGCGCCCGATCGAACGCTGACCAACAAAGGATCCGCCGCGCTTCCAAACTTCTTCCCGATTTTGGCTTCTACCTTTGCCATTGCTTTTTGAACCGCCGGCTTCACCCAATCCGGAAGTTTGGCGCCGTTCTCGTAGAAGTGAGTGCAAACTTCGGTTGAAATTGTAAATCCCGGGGGCACCGGAATTCCCAGCGTGGTCATTTCGGCCAAATTGGCGCCCTTGCCGCCCAACAGATTTTTCATTCCGGCATTTCCTTCGGAATCACCGGCCGCAAAGAAGTAAACAAATTTTTCAGGAACCTTGGCTCCAGATTTGGTCAGGGAAGTTGGCGTTGGCATGTTTGGCTCCGTACCGGGTGATTAAAGCTTTTGACTAAATGTTTTCAAATTGTCTCTCAAATAAATTTCCATTTGCGAGATCGCCACGCGTTCTTGTTTCATGGTGTCCCGATGACGAACCGTTACTGCCTGATCATTTAAAGTGTCAAAATCCACCGTCAAACAGAAGGGAGTCCCGATCTCGTCTTGGCGGCGATATCGTTTTCCGATCGAAGCACTTTCGTCGTAAGCGATGTCAAATTCTTGACCTAAATCAATTTCCATTTTTTCGGCCACCGAGATTAATTCGTCTTTTTTAGACAAGGGCAAAATGCAAGCTTTCACCGGCGCAATATCAGGATGCAATCCCAAGACAACGCGAATGTCCTCTTTTCCGGCCTCATCTAGCGTCACTTCTTCCCGGTAAGCGTCACACAGGAACGCTAAGAACAACCGGTCACAGCCCACGGCGGTTTCAATCACATAGGGAATAAATTTTTCTTTGGCCGCCTCGTCAAAGTACTCGAGCGATTTACTGGAAAATTTCATGTGTTGAGTCAGATCGAAATCCCCTCGATTGTGAATGCCTTCGAGCTCGCTCCAACCGATCGGAAAGTTGTATTCGACATCTTCGGCGGCCTTTGCGTAATGGGCGAGCTCTGTGGGACCATGCGGTTTAAAGCGCAAGTTTTCGGTGTTCAAGCCGTACTTTTTATAGAAACTCATGCGAATTTCTTTCCATTCCCCGAACGCTTTCGCGTCGGTGCCTGGCTTGACGAAATATTGCATTTCCATTTGTTCAAATTCTCGGGTTCGAAAAATAAAATTGCCGGGCGTGATTTCATTTCGAAAAGATTTTCCAATTTGGGCGATGCCAAACGGGATTTTATAACGGGTGGTAACTTGGCAATTTAAAAAGTTGACGAAAATCCCTTGAGCGGTTTCCGGGCGCAAGTAAACCACACTGCCGGTGTCTTCGACCGGACCCATGTGGGTCTTAAACATCAAATTAAATTGGCGCGGCTCGGACAAATTCTTACTGCCACACTGGGGACATTGTTTTTTAGTCAGGTAAATTTCAGTGTTGTCCGAACGGAATCTGGTTTTGCACTCTTTGCAGTCCACCAAGGGATCCGAAAATCCGTCCACGTGACCCGAGGCTTTCCAAACCTGCGGCGCCATTAAAATCGAAGCATCCAGACCACAAATATCAGGCCGACGAGTCATGGCTTTCCACCAGGCCATCTTCACGTTGAATTTCATGGTGGAGCCCAAGGGTCCGTAGTCCCAGCAGGACCCTAAGCCACCGTAGATTTCTGAGCTCTGAAAAACAAAACCTCGACGTTTACAAAGTGAGACCAGGGTGCTGAGATCTTTGAGTTTTCTAACAGAGTTAGGTGCGGTCATGAATCCTCGATTGTGTGAGGCTTTATCGGTACCGTTCCGTCAAAAATCGGTCAATGAAAACAGTCCTTGAGGATTTTCGACCAACAGAGTTAAAATTTACGAATGAGGACACTTTGGGTCGCCGTAGTTCTGAGTTTTTATTCAAGTTGGGCCGCACCGAATGCTCAAGTCGCTGGCTCCGAAAGACTCAAGGCCAGCGACGCGGCCATCCGCGAGCAGATGATGATAATTTCTCGGCAGCTCGGGGTTAATTGCTCGGCTTGCCACAATCTTAAGAATTTTGCCTCCCCCGAGAAACGCGAATTCGGTGTCGCCAAGGAACATATGAAAATCACCCAAGTCTTGATTGATGCCGGGATGGACGGAAAAGACAAACACCTGAAGGCCGATTGTTACATGTGTCATCGCGGCCAAATTCGTCCGCCCTACAAAGAACCCAATGATCCGCTGGGCAGGTAACCCGTGAATCTTCTTCTTTCATTTCTGTTAAGCACTTTGAGCGTCGCCGCGATGAATCCTCGGCAGGATTTTCTAACGACTTCGGGATCGGGCGACAAAATGGAATATTACTGGGCCCAGCCCGACGGCGCAGGGCCTTTTCCCGTGCTATTGATGATTCATCCGCACCAAGATTCCCCCAAAAACGGAGGGAAAATATTTGTAGATTCGGGACAAATTGATTTTTGGGTGAGCAAAGGTTTTTTAACGATTTCTTTGTCCCAGCCGGGTTACGGAAAATCCACCGGCGGTGCCGATTTCTGCGGCCCGAAAACTTTGGGCGGTGCGATTGAACTGATCAAGCATTTTCAAGCCAAGCCCAATGTGAACGCGAAACAATTTTTTATTTATGGTGGCAGCCGCGGAGCGACCGTAGCCGCAATGTTAGCGGCCCAAGATTTAAAAATTACGGGCTTAATTTTAAAATCGGGCGTTTACGATTTCGTGGAATGGGCGACCCAAAAACCCTGGCACGACGAGGTCAAATTTAGCATGCTTTTAGAAATCGGCTGGCTCAATGAAGCCAAACTGAAAGAACGCTCGGCCATTTATCTGGCCGATAAAATTAAAACTCCCCTGCTCGTGATTCATGGGATGAGCGATCCGCGCGCGCCGCTGAAACTGGCCGAGAAATTTGTAAAGAAAGTGAACCAGTCCCAAGGAAACGCAAAACTTTTAAAGTTGGAAGCCGAGCATCTGATTCCGATGCCCGACATCGCCGTTCCTATGGAAGAGTTTTTAAAGTCTCACTTATGACTTGGTCAAAGTCGCTGACCGAGGGCGCACCTTCGAGCGGTTGACCATTGACGATAAATACGGGCGTGCCGCGAAATCCAAACCCAATAAATTCCGCGCGATCCTCTTCAAACATTTTATCCAAGTTCAATTTCATAAATTCCGTATCCACAGTTTGCAAAGTCAGGTCAAATTTCTTTAAGATTTTCTCGAGCTCGGACTTAGAATTCAAAAGACCCGGCTTGGCGTAGGCCATTTCGTAAAATTCGTAAGCTTTAGCCGGATCTCTTGCACGCAGAACTTCGAAAGCATGGGCTGCCGGTCGTGCCTGCGGGTGATACGGCAGGGGCAAATGTTTGTAGATAAACCGAACCTGGTCGGTATATTTGGCCAAGGACGCTTTCAAAGACGTCGCTCCAAAAGCGCAGGCCGGACACTGAAAATCTCCGTACTCGATGATCGTGACCTTTGCGTTTGCTGATCCCCGGATGACCCGCTTGGCCTCTAAATCGGAAACGCCCTCATGTTTTGGCGCCGTGGAACAACCGGCGGCGAACAACCCCAAGATCAAAATCATTTTTTTCATCGTCAGTACCTCGTAAAGTTGCGGAAAAGGTGCGGCGCACCTCTAGCGGGTTTTGCGGATCGCATCGTAGGCCGTTTTAATGAAATCATGTGCGGTTTTGTCGGTCGACTTAAGGGCTTGTTTGTAAGCGGCCTCGACCATCGGGGGTTTTGCCCCCGCCGGCACCCCCAAAACTTCAAAGGCATCCCACGTGTGACCATTGTAGTTAAACATCACATTCAAATTTTTCACATTGGCCATCGGGTCGTTTTGAAAGTGAAGCCCGATTTTTATTTCTTTTTCGACTTCTCGGGCTTCCGCACTGATTCCGGCCGCAGACATCGTTTCGGGAAGATTTCGGCGGAAACTCAACTTCAGGCGACTTGGCGATTGTTTTGAGCGCGGAAAAAGAAAATAAATGGCGAGCACCACCCCCAAGATGAAACTGATACCGAAAAACTGTTGGCTCGACATACAACTTCGATTATCAGTTGTTACCGGAGCAAAGTCGATGACAAACCAAAGCCCTTTTGATCAGCAAAAAGCCATTCCTGGGATTAAACATATTATTGCCGTGAGCAGTGGCAAAGGGGGCGTGGGAAAGAGCACCGTTGCAACAAATCTGGCAATGGCCTTTCAAAAACTTGGATTGAAAGTTGGGTTGCTGGATGCCGATATTTACGGACCCTCGATTCCCCGTATGCTCGGAGCTCTGAATCAAAAACCAGTTATCACCGCCGATCAAAAACTAGAACCCATTTTACGCCACGGTTTAAAATTAATGAGCATCGGCTTTTTAATCGAGGAAGGTGCGGCTGTCGTCTGGCGCGGACCCATGCTTTTCAAAGCCATGGAACAATTTGTTCGCGACGTCACTTGGGGCGAACTCGA
>JAYUPS010000034.1:0-2175 GCA_043759945.1 Bdellovibrio sp. | reverse complement strand
TTTTAGAATTTTGCCGTAGTATTCCTTGACGCTGTCTAGTCCCAAAGCTTGTGTTTCCATTTTCAACTCCATTGTCAAACCCGTGGTCAAATTTTTGGTCATATTAAAGCCCCGCCGCACGAGGAGCCTGCGCCCGCCGTGCACGCGTAACAGTGATTTGCCACCCGGATCGGTCCATTATTTAATTCGCTAAAACTATTTAAACTCCAGATATCACGACCGCTGGTCTCGGCATCCATTTCGAGCATTTGATTAAAATCGCAGTCGTAGATTTTTCCGTCCCAACTGATGGAGACCAAAGATTTGCACATCACCCCTTCGGCCGCATGGGGATTAAATGAATTTGCTAAAAGCTCCATGTAAGACTCGAGCTTTTGACTGCGCTTAAGGTCGTTCAGAAAGCGTTTGATCGGCATATTTGTTATTGTGTAAAGCCGATTGAATTCGATCCCAAAAAGCTCTTTGAGCTCATTTTTGTAGTCTGCTTCGAGCTTGGCCTGCGCCGGCGGCAAAGACGCCCCCTGGGGATTGTAAACTAAATCCAAAGTTAAGCCGGTGTTTGGTTTGGCGTAGCCCAGCTCATTAAACTTTTGCAGGGCTTCGATGCTTTTTCCAAAAACCCCGCGACCCCTTTGCTTTTCGACGTTGTCTTTAGAATAGCAGGGCAACGAAGCCACAATCTGCACGCCTTGCTCTTTCAGGAACTCCGCCGTGTCGTGCTGACCTTCCTCGAACAAAATTGTCAGATTGCAACGATCAATGACGTTGAGACCCATTTTTCGGGCCTCTGTAACAAACCAGCGAAAATTCACATTCATTTCGGGGGCGCCCCCCGTAATATCCACCGTTTTTAGGGTCGGACTGTTGCGAATGACTTGCATCAACCGCTCGGCCGTTGCCGGAGCCATATTTTCGGTGCGTAACGGCGAGGACTCAACGTGGCAGTGATGACAGGCTTGGTTGCAGATCTTTCCAATGTTGACCTGCAAAGTGGTTATCTCGGCTCGCGAAAGCTTTATTGAATGCTCTTTAAGCTGAGTAGCGAAACTTGTGATCATTAAAATCCCCGTAATAGCTAGTTTCAGCTATAAATTGGCTTCGTGTCAGCAAGAATGACGTTAATAACTAGATGCAAATCAGCATTTTATTTGCTACCCCCAGACCTTATGAGCAACGATTACCAGCCGGGTCAAAAAGTTGAACTGCGAATTTTACGCGAAACCGATTTGGGTTTTGTTGCGAAAATAAACGAAGTCCACGAGGGCCTGCTCTACCACGATGAAGTCTTTGAATTGTTAACCCCCGGGCAGAAAGTGTCCGGCTTCATCAATAAAGTTCGCCCCGATGGCGCAATCGATTTGCTCCTGCAGGCCCCGGGAAATTTTGGCGCCCAGGACATTGGCGAAAGAATCTTGAGTATTTTGCAGAAAAATAATGGCTTTCTTCCGGTCACTGATAAATCCCCTGCCGAAAAAATTTACGAACTTTTTGGGGTCAGTAAAAAGAAATACAAAATTGCTTTGGGGGGCTTATACAAGTCCCGCAAGATTTCTGTGAGTGATGAGGGCATTCGGATCACCGAGACAAAAAAATAAATCTCAAATTCGCTTCTTGCGAATACGGATGGGCCCCCGGAATTCATCGGGATCGACGACTTTTCCGCCCTGTGTGATTTCCACTTTTCCCTGGTGAACCAAATGTCGCGCGGCTTGACGAACAAATTCCATCCGGCTCTTGTTTTGCTTTTCATTGGCAGGCAGAACCTCGGACGGACAAATTGTTTTTTCGGCGGTACGAGTTTCCAAGAGCTTCATAATTTCGTTTTGAATCTCTAAAACTTTGGACTGCCCTGTTCGCTTAAAAGCGTCCCGGCAGGAATCACTGCAGTATTTGACCTCGGCCCAGTTGTTTAGCCATTTTTTTCGGTACTCAAAAGAGCGGCCACAAAACCGACAGACTTTTTCAGTTTCTACAACAGACACAAGCCCACCAGTCGTCCCGACCAAATCAAAGTTCGTGGCCAATTAGTTAAAACCAATTTTTTAATTAATTCCGAATCTTTGCCCTGAGCTAAACGCGAGTGCAGCGGCATGCTCAGCAACAGAGTGCTCAGCCAGACGAAGCCGATCGAAATAAGATTGATCCAGGTCCACAGCGGGGCCCCGAGAGCAAAGA
>JAYUPS010000033.1:0-14991 GCA_043759945.1 Bdellovibrio sp. | reverse complement strand
TCCAAAATCGCCAGATGAGTTTTGCCCGCGTCCAAAAGAATATAGGCTATCCGGTCGCCGTTCGGGGAGTAAGCGGGTTCTCGAGCCCGACTGTCGGTGGTCAGCCGTTCGGCTTTCCCTTTTCTAACGTTGTAAATCCAAAGATTGGAGTATTCGTGAAAACGATTTTTTTCGCTGACTTGGTCGTAGACGACTTGTTGAGAGTCGGGATGCCAATCCAACCGATTGATATTCCCGCCCGGGGGAGCATCTTCGTGCAATCGCGGAATTGGGGAGCCAGAGCCCGGATCGGTCGAAGATAAATCTTCGTCTTTGCCAAATTGTTTGCGTCGGTGCTGGGGCCCGAAGACCTCTGCCTTGCTCGGACGCACAAGAAATTGAATGCGTCGTTTCAGGGTTTCATTTTTCGAAATGTAAGCCAGTTTCAAGCCATCCGGGCTGATCGCCGGGGACTGAGATTCGATCATTTCTGAATCCATAATTTCAGAAGTCGTTAGCGGTATCTTCGCTAAAGACTGAATCTGAGTTTTGATCTGCGTTTGCGAATCGACAATAACCTTAGAAAAAAGATCTTGTTGATTAAGGTTATCAAAGTAATCCCGGAGCGGGGTTTCTAGCAAATAAGGCAAGCGCCCACCCGTGCGATAATGCAGGTCTCCGGCAGTCATTGGACCCTTGAGCTCGGTCATCTGACTCCACATCAAAGAGCCAAAAAGATAAGGCCGGTTTCCGTAGGGCCAGGTCGGAATCGACGTTTCATTTATTTCAGCGTAACGGTATTTTGAAAGAGAATCTTCCAGTTCCATCGCACGAAGCACGCCGGCTTGAATGTCCGAACGCAGCCGTCCGGCGCGGCTGTAGCGGGTTTCGTTTTCGACGGCGACGCCCTCGAGCCACCATCGTGGCAAAAGCGCATTCGGAGTTAAAATTGAGCCGAAAAAATACGAAAGCCCCCAAGCCAAACTTCGGCGCTGTTCGAAAGACAGAATGTGCGTGTACTCGTGAACCATCAGCTCCCAAGCCCAGTCATCAAACTCTCCGATGGTGTCTTGGGTGGTGGGCAAAACCGGGAACAACATAATCAAGGGATAGGGTAAAAAAGTTGCATAGCCGTTGGTTAAATCCGTGCGATCGTTCAGCACCACGGTGGTTTTCGAAGGCACGACTGGCCACAAAGGCTGAATTTCTTTTTCTAATCGTTGCAAGCGCGAGGCATAAATTTCTGCCAGCTCCTGATGTTGCGCATCATAAATAAGAACAAAACTCCCAAGGCGTGCCTGTCGCCACTCAAGATCGGGATCGACCTGAGCGTGAACAAAGGCGGGAAATTGAGTGCTTCCCAAGAGTGCAAAAAGGAAAGTCCGGAAGAGCGCTAGGGATGTTCGCGGTTGTTTCATACCCTGGAACTCTAACGAGTTGATAAGCATTTGACAACTTTGGTCCTTGAGACAAAACTCAAAAAGTATTTTTATTACGGAGGTTTATCGTGTTCAAAAGATCTTCTTTACTGACGGGTGTGACTGCAGTTTTAGTTGCTGGTTTATTTGCGAGTGCTGTGGGTTGCGGTTCAGGAAAAAAGAAAGATGGTGAAAGTGGAGATCTAACAGGTGGTGGTGGCACCCCAGCTCTGGATTCAACGCCGATGAATTTCAATGCTCAAGGCAGTGATTCCGGATCAATCCAAGGTTTGGAAACAATCAGTTTTGAATACGACCGCTCGGTTTTAACCTCGGACGGAAAAAAGAGAGCTCAAATGGCGGCGGATTGGCTCAAGGGCAACACCAACGCCAACCTCCAAATCGAAGGACACTGTGATTCTCGTGGCTCTATTGAATACAACCTTTCACTGGGTGAAAGACGCGCCAACGCTGTTCTTTCATACATGAGTGGCTTGGGAGTAAATTCGAATCGGTTGAGCGTCATCAGCTACGGAAAAGAAAAACCACTTTCGAGTGGTGATTCTGAAGCTGATCACCGCAAAAATCGTCGCGCGAACTTTGTTCCTTTGAGCAAGTAATCCGGAGACTGCAATTGCAGTTAAAGTATTTTTCAACAGGTCTAATTTTAAGTCTTGGCTTGATTCTTTGTGGGTGCGTGACCATCGAAGCCCCTATTTTAGAGTACACGCTGGCCCGCGCGGCATTTGTCGCGGCCAAAGAGGTCGACGGAGCAAGGCTAGCTTCCGGTTACTATCATCGGGCATTGGAAAACTACTCGCGCGCCGAAGTTCTTTATACCGAACGAAATTTTGAAGAGTCCAAAGAACTGTTTATTAAGAGCCGTCTGGATTTTGAGCGGGCGGAAAATTCCGCCCAAGTTCAGCGCAAACGAAGTGGAGAAGTTCTATGAACCTCGTTCATCAATTCCTGTTTCTATTTTTTATAAGTGTTGGTCTGTCAGGCTGTCTGATGACCCGAGGAGACGTCAAAGAAGTCGAGCAAAAGAAAAATGTGCAAGACCAAGTGATCACCCTCCAAAGAACCAACGCCGATCAGAATTCTCGGTTTGCCGAAGTTAACTCGGATCTTAGAGAACTGAGCGGCCGGGTGGACGTGGTGGAAAATAAA
The DNA here is from genome assembly GCA_043759945.1 of Bdellovibrio sp. Taxonomy (GTDB): domain Bacteria; phylum Bdellovibrionota; class Bdellovibrionia; order Bdellovibrionales; family Bdellovibrionaceae; genus JAYUPS01. Next base: position 12,424 of record JAYUPS010000033.1, on the reverse strand, counting down.
ATCAACATCGTCGCTCGCCAAAGCATCGAACGCACCGGTGGGGAAGCCAACCGTTCTCAAGAATTGGAAAAAAAATTAGTCTTAATGCAAGAAGAGATGGCCAAAGTCGAGGGTCAAATCATCATTTTGAATCAGGAGCTGCAAGGCCTAAAATCGGGACGTGAATCCAAAACCGAAACTGACGGAGCGGGAAAAGAGAAAAACCTGCTCGAATCCGCCGATGACCATTTCGCGAAAAGGGAATGGAAAAAAGCTATTTTATCTTATCAGCGCTACCGAGACCAAAATCCAAAAAGCAAAAAATTTGCGAAAGCCACTTTGCGAATCGGTTTTTCGTTTCAGGAATTGGGAATGAACGACGAGGCCAAAACTTTCTTCGAAGAGGTCGTCAGTAAATTTCCGGATTCCTCCGAGGCAAAATCTGCAAAATCCAAACTCAAAAAGAAATAATTGGTTAAAAGCGTGAAGACCGTACTTGCCATCGAAACCAGTTGCGATGATACCTCGGTGGCCATCGTCAATTCGGAAGGCTGGGTCTCGGGCTGCCTGTCGCTGAATCAAGATGTGGCGCATGCTAGATTTGGTGGGATCGTCCCCGAAATAGCGAGCCGCAATCACAGTTTTCAATTGTTGCCTTTGATCGAAGAACTTCTGCAACGAACGTCGTTGAAATCAAATCATCTCGACGGAGTGGCGGCGACGAATCGGCCGGGTCTTATCGGTTCACTGATTGTTGGGGTTACGACCGCGAAAAGTTTAGCTCTGGCTTGGAATCTTCCCTGGATTGGAATCAATCATTTGGAAGGCCACGTGGTGGCGCCCTTCTTAAAGGATTCTCAGTACAGCCCTGAATTTGAGTTTTTTCGCACGGATGAGCCCTTTTTGTGTCTGACAGTCAGCGGAGGTCACACCTCAATTTACCATGTGCCGCAGTTTGGACATTACGAAATCTTGGGCGCAACTCTGGATGATGCGGCCGGAGAGGCTTTTGATAAATTTGGCAAGATGCTTGGTTTTGGATTTCCCGGCGGCGTCAAAGTGGACCACTCGGCAAGTGGCGGCGATCCGGCGAAGTATGATTTCCCGCGCGGATTGATTAAAGAGGATCATCTGAGCATGTCGTTTTCAGGTTTAAAGAGCTCCGCGATGCGGTTGATCGACGAGCTCGATGAGCGGGGCGGACCCCAGTTGATACAACAAGAACTCTCCCATTTGTGTTCTTCGTTCCAAGAGGCCGTGGCCGACGTGCTCGTTTCAAAGTTAGATCGGGCTTTGGACCAAACCGGTGTGAATGGAGTTATTTTAACTGGCGGCGTGAGCGCAAATTCGCGACTTCGAGAGAAAGTTTTGGCCTGGTCAGTCCTTAGGGGCGTTCAGTTGCAGATCCCGCCACTGCGTTATTGCACCGACAACGCCGCGATGATTGGTTTTGCCGGAGCGATCCGTTTTGAGCGCGGGGAATCCTCGGATTGGAAAACGGCCACGTCGCCCTATTCTTTGCCGCAAGATTTTCAAACGGTTCCCGCGCCTGGCATTGACTCATGAACATCCGCGAACGAATTCAGAAATTTCAGGACGAGTTAAATTTTGATCATAAAAAATCACTCGGTCAGAACTTTTTGGTTTCCGATCACGTGGTGGAAAAAATAATCAAAGCTGCCACTGTTTTTGCTCCGAAAACTATAATTGAAGTGGGGCCGGGCTTAGGGTCATTGACCGAAGACTTGACGAAAATCACCGATCGTCTGGTTCTGATCGAGATGGATCGCCGCTTGGTTGAGTTTTGGAAAAATAAAAATTTCGAAGTGATCGAGGGCGATGCCTTGCAATGGTCGTGGGACTTGAGTTCTTTTGCGAGACCCATCGCATTTGTGAGCAATTTACCCTATCAAATATCCTCGAGCATTTTGATTGACCGGTCGATGGATGAAAAGCCCGTCGACGGGATGATTTTAATGTTTCAAAAAGAAGTCGCCCAAAGAATCCAAGCCAAGTTAAAAGATGAACCCTACGGATTTCTGTCCGTGATTGCTCAGACTTTTTGGAGCATTGAGTTGGTACTCGAGGCCGGCCCCCGGGACTTTGAGCCCTCTCCGCGGGTGGCGAGCCGGGTGCTTTCTTTTAACCCGCGACAAGTGCAGCTCTCCAGTCGCCGAAAATACCTGAAACTTTTGAAGTCGGCATTTCTGCAGCCGCGCAAATATATGGCTTCGAATTTGGCGCATGGCTTGGACTTACCTAAAGAAAAGGTCTTTCAAGTCTTAGAAAGTCAAAAAATCAATCCTCAAATCCGAGCGGATCAACTGAAGATCCAGGAATTTCTTGAACTTTACCGCCGATTCGAAGAAGAAGACGCACTATGAGCGGTGCGAAAACTCCTGCGACCAAACAAGCTAAAGTCACCGCGCCCGAAGCGCTCGTCGCCGAAAATCGGAAGGCCCGCTTTGATTACGAGATTTTGCAGACCTTTGAAGCCGGCTTGGTTCTGCAAGGATCGGAAGTAAAATCCATTCGCAATAAAGAAGTGCAGCTCAAAGATTCCTACATCACTTTCAAAAATGATGAGGCTTTCCTGCAAAACGCACACATCGGCGTCTATCGCGCCAGCAGTTACAACAATCATGAGCCCGAACGTCTGCGCAAAGTTTTACTCAATCGAAATGAACTGGATCGCATTTACGACTCGATCCGCGAAAAGGGACTTTCCTGCGTGCCCCTAAGAATGTATTTTAAAAAAGGTCGCGCCAAAGTGGAATTGGCATTGGTTCGCGGGAAGAAAGCGCATGACAAACGTCATGACATTAAGAAACGTGACGTCGACCGGCAGTTGCGGGCGGCGAAGAAGTCTTCGGGTCTGCGAGAGTAGTGGGCGCGGGAACTTCCCGGGTCATCTGGCTTTGTTTCAGCGTCATTAACGTCACAAAGGCATTGTAGGAATCTTTTTGCGAGGGATCGACCACCACGCGTTCAAGCAGTTTAATTTCGCTCGCGGCCTGCGCCCGCAAAGAGCGATACAAATAAGAGTAAGTGTCGGCAAGTTCCCGAAAGTCATCGTCGGCCCGAATACGGAAATCCTCGGAAGACCAGTCCCCGGTGGTGACCTTCCACATGTGACGCTCCATCGAGATCAATGGTCCGATAATGTTGCTGGTCATCCGAAGCGTCAGCCAGGTCGTCAAAACAAACAAAGATACTAACGAAAAAATTGAAAAGCCCACCAGCCACATGGTTTCGCGTTCCAGGTGTTCGAGCAAACGCGGTGAAGATTCGCGGGCCAACTTCATAAACACGTCGTAATTCTGGCTTTGAAAATACCACAGTGGTCCGATAAAAATTAAGAGCGAGGCCAAGAGGAAAGCATTAAAGTGCCAAGTGTATTTCCACTGATAGCTGGAATTGACGACGCGAAAGACGCGCAAAGCCGGTTTGCGGCGAAAAGGCTCTTCTAGACTTTTGTCGAAAAGTCGTCGTCCATAAATCATACTGTAAATCTCTTCGTCAGTTTGTCTTTTTTCTGAAGACCCTTTATATTAAAACGAGACATGAGACCTATCCTGATTATGATTCCTATTTTAGCTCTTGCCGCGTGCGCCACCCGGCCCCAGGGCGCAAATCGTTATGCGGCTGATCCAACGGCGGTTGGGGCGGATTACAGTCTGGCGGCGGACCGCTCAAAGCTGGAAGAGCTGCGCAAAGAAATCCCCCTGGAAACTCGACTAAAGAACGACGAAGAGGCCGTCATCCTGCAATTGGTGACCGAAATTAAAAAAGAACCCCAGGACATTCGTCGGGTGTTCGACGAGATGATGCGCAAAAAACGCGATCTCATCGACAAGGATCTTACCAAGTCCCGCAAGGACTTCACCAAGAGCGAAACCAACAGCCGGGATTTATTCTTGAAAGCGCAAGAAAAAGCCCGCGCCGAGTTTGGCAGTTCTAAAGGTGGAAAAAAAACCAAAGAACAACGCGCTGATTTTTACAACACTCAGGATGAATCTCGAAAAGAATTTTTTGCAAACGAGCGGGAACGTCGCAATGAGTTTGAATCCGTGACCAGAGAACAAAGAAAAGAGTTCGAAGATTACGCGCGATCTCGAACCAATGATTTCAACCAGGAAATGCGGGCCTACACTAAAAATCTAGAAGACAAAAAAAAGGCCGAGCGAGATTCGCAAAAGATTGAAAAAACACCTTGAGACCTTAAGTTATTTTTTCTACCTGGGCGCCTTTGGTTTTGGTGGCCCTTTCGCTATGATCGCGCAAATGCAGCGCGACCTGGTGGAGAAAAAAAATTGGCTCAGCATCGAAGATTTTCGTAAGGCCCTGGTGGTCATTAAAGCGATGCCGGGGCCCGTGGCGCATCAGATGGTTGTTTACCTGGCCAGGCAACGTTCCGGGGTCGTTGTTGGGGCCTTGGCCGGGTTGATTTTCCTGATCCCTAGTTTCCTGATGATGGTGGGGCTTGCCGCGGCCTATGATCAATTTGAAAACAATCCGATGGTGGCGGGATTCTTATCGGGAATTCAAATGGCGGCCGTGGCGGTGATTTTTGTTTCGTTAAACAGTCTAACCCAAAGCTATTGGACCGAAGCGCGGTTTTGGATTTTAACCCTGGTCGGACTTGTCTTAGTCGTTGTGGTCGAGCTCCCTGAGCCGCTCATTATTTTGCTCTTGGGAGCGTGGTCTTTGATTTTTTCGGACGCGGGAAAAACGCCGCTGGGGTCCCTGCGCGAGGGCGGAACGTTATTTTGGATTTGCTTCAAAGCCGGAGCCTTTATTTTTGGGACCGGCTACGCAATTGTCCCAATCCTTCAGACCGAATTTGTCGAGGTTCATCGCTGGGTCACTGTGGCCCAGTTCAAAGATGCAGTGGCTTTTGGGATGCTGACCCCGGGACCGGTGCTGATGACGGTCACTTTTTTAGGCTACAAAATCGGTGGTCTTTGGCTAGCCTTTGTCGCCACGATGGCGGTTTTTTTGCCAAGTTTTATTCACCATCTGACTTGGTTTCCGTCCATGCTCGGAAAACTTTCCAAAGCCCAGGGGCTTCAGATTTTTTTAGTTGGGGCGATCGCCGGAGTCACCGCGATGATTATTAAGTCAGGTTTGGATATGCTCGAAGGCAATTCGACGTTCGAGGCGCTGCTGTTTATGATTTCCTTGGGGCTCCTGATTTCGAAGCGATACCCGACGATACTGATTATTCTTGGTTCGGGAGCTGCGGCAACGGTGCCTTACCTGTTCGCTTACAATTAGCCGCGTGAAAAAATCTCGCGGTAAAGATCCATGACGAGCGCGGCCAGAGAATTTCTTTGGGGCTCGGTTTGCTGGACAAACTGAATTCCAATCCAGCGAATTTCTGGGCGCACCGGAATTTTATGTTGGTAGCGCGCAATACCCATAATTTGTATATCTTGGCGACCCGGAATTTTTAGCACGGCCGCAAAAGCTTCGCTGATCGGAAAATTAATTTCGACGCCCGGCAATTCGATTTTGCATCCCCCGCCGCTGATGTCGATCAGATGAAAATCTTGATTAAAATTTACCCCATGCAAATCGGGGACAAAAAGTTTCCCCCGAAATCCTGGCGGAAGTTTAAGTCGGTAAAAATCCCGACGTTGAACTCGGAACAATTTGTAAGCCATTGAAAGTTTTATTGTTTCGCCGGTCGATTGAAACTCGACCTGGGAAATGTATTTTTGTGCGCCGATAGAAAACTGCACTATTAAGCTTTTTTCAGCTTTCGGAAACTGAACGACGGATTTTGGCTTTATTGTTAATTCGCTGCCCTTAAACAAAATCGGCTCGGCAGGGAAGGGCAAAGTACCGGGCGTTACCGACTTCAAAAGCATTTCTCCGCGACAGGCAACTAAATCGATGAAGATTTTTACTTTTTCCGAGGGGTCTGAAATCAATTGAAACGAATTTTGCATAGTAAATTAATCCAGAAGAATTTGATGGGGTAAAGGATGCAAATTGTAATGACTAGCTAATTCAAAGCCATAGGCTCCGACATCTCCGACCGCGAGCCAGTCGCCCTCTTTGGGTTCACCAATAAAAATATCTTTACCCAAAAAGTCAGAGGATTCACAAATAGGTCCGACGACATCGCATTTGAATTGATTGGTCGGTGAGGTCAGATTCCAAATACGGTGCTTCGCGCCGTAAAGAGCCGGACGTAGCAGATGGTTCATGCCAGAATTTAAAATAACAAAATTTTTGTGCGCCGTCTTTTTGACGTACTCCACCTGCGCGAGCAAAACTCCGGCGTGGCCAAAAATCCATCGACCCGGCTCCACTTGCACTTTCAAACCTGCGGCCTCGCTCATCTTGCGAACCTGTCCGGCATAATCATAAAGAAGTTTAATCTCTTCGGACTCGCGATCTTCTTCGTAAAAAATTCCCAGGCCCCCGCCCAGGTCAACTCGATCGATGGGGAACCCTTGTTTTTTGATTTCTTGAACAAAATCAAAAACCATTTCGGCCGTCTGAATTAAAACTTTTGTATCTACAATTTGAGAACCAATATGACAGCTGAGACCTCGAAGTTGTAACGAGGGGTAACTGGCCAGTAGTTTAATTGCGGTCGCGATATCTGTCGAATCTAGTCCAAATTTATTGTCTTTAAATCCCGTCGAAATGTAGGGATGCGTTTTGGCATCAATATCTGGATTCCACCGCAACGAAATATCCATCGTGGTGTTCATTTTTTTAGTCAAATTTCCCAATCGTTCCAGCTCGGGCAAACTTTCAACATTGATTTGCTGGATTTGGCATTCGATTGCCAAAGTCAATTCGGCGGCAGATTTTCCGACGCCCGAAAAAATTATTTTCTTCGGGTCAAAACCGCAGTCCAGCGCACGAGCCAGTTCAAATCCAGAAACCACATCGACGCCCACTTTGGCCTCGCGCAGATGTTCCAGGATTTGCGGGTGTGAATTGGCTTTCATCGCGATGAAGATTTCGGTTTTGGGACCAAAAGCAATTTGGTAATAATCCAAGCGAGTTTTTATAACCCCCAGGTGATAGACGTAGGTCGGGGTTCTCAGAGACTCGGCGAGCTCTAAAAGATCGGCCTTCGAAGGTCCTAGCTTTAAACGAGAATGAACGTACTCTAATGCCGGCATAGTGGACCTAAGTCTGATAGAGACTTAGGCGAAAGACAAGAAGAGACTTGGTCGAAAGACGTGAAGAGACTTGGTCTAAAGACAAGACCCAAATGGGCCGATAACGGCACCATGGCGGATAGCTGGTCTCTCTACAACAGCAAGACAAAAGAAGCCCACACTCAGGTGACGGTCGAGGACCTGCGCAATCTTTTGCAGTCCCTGCAACGGGATGAACAGCGATTTTGGTTTGCTTGGAATAGCACGAGGGATACCTGGGAACCAGCACTGGACGTGCTTTTCGAAATGACTCGGCCAAATCTTAACGCAAAAAATCATGAGCCGATCAACTTGAAGAATATAGTCGAGATGGAGTACGAAGCCGACGAGACCCCCCAAGTGCAAGTCGTTGATCTTTCGGAGCCTGAAAACCAAGTTATCTCGATTGTTCGTGCGAAACCAAAAATTCCCGAGGCTCTTAATGCGGAAGCGATTGCTCTTAGTCCGGAGGCCTCTTCCACCCCCAAATCTGGTTTTGATCGCCGGCGCTATCCGCGCTATCACGCTCGTTTTCGAGTCATCATTAAAAACGAAAATTTAACCTTTCGGACATTTTCTATGGACGTTTCTTTGGGTGGACTGGCATTGGAAACAGCGGTCCCTCCGGGTTGCGTTGGTTCGCTTTGCCAGATATTAATCGGCAACTCCTCGTCGGGCGAAAATATTTCTTTTTCGGCCAAGATGCTTAACTCACGGGTCGAATCCAAATATTTTTCTTTTGTGAAGTCGCCCCAAGAAAGTTTAACCAAGCTTCAACAGTGGCTCGCCGCTTGCGAGCCGCTCAAAAGATCCAGCTAAGAGCAGATATGAACAAAAATCTGCGAACCGTTTTTTCCACCGATCCCAAAGACAAAATAAAATGCCAAGTCTGTCGCGAATTTGTTTCGGACTGCAAATGTCCCCCGAAAGTGGATTTAAAATCCCGCAATTTTGTTGCGGTCCTGCGGATCGAAAAGTCGGGACGGGGCGGAAAAACGGTGACCGTCATTGATCAACTGCCAAAGATTGAACTTTTTTTGAAAGACCTGTGCTCGGAGTTAAAAAAGAAATGCGGAACTGGCGGCACTTATCTTATGGACAAAAAAGAAGGCGTTATCGAAATCCAAGGTGACAAGCGCGAGCTCATCCGCAAGCTATTGGAAGCCAAAGACTTCAAAGTTAAGGGCTAGGGCGCGGCCGGCTAGGCGCCCCCAGCTAGGCCCTGTAATTCTTTCAGGGACTGCCCAAAAAATGTCACAAAAATCCCCGAACTAAAGCCCAATCAGATATGGTGCACCCCGTTACAACTCTAGTGATAAGGGGGATTTCCGATGCGAATATTCTTGGTTTTTTTGGCGATGGTGGCGATAGAAAATTTTGCCTTTGCAGCGCCAAGGTTCAGCGGCGGCGCCTGTTCTTCTCAAGGGAACTGGATCAAAACCGCCCTCGAACAATCGGAAACCATTTCGCACGCGATCAATTCTTTGCGCAACGATCCCAACTGTCAGGCCTTGGTGAAAGCGCTCGACAATTCTCCCAAAGTCGACAGCCAGACTTCCAGCCTGGGAAATGAAGGACCCGATAACAATCTGGTTAGCTTCCATAGGGAACTTTCTGCGGTTTCTGATCAAATGAAGCCTTCTCTACCAGGAAGCGAAAAAACCGAAACCTGGAACAACGTCATTTACAACGTCGCTCTTTTAAAATCTTACGAAGCCGTTAAAGATTTAAACTCGATGCCGGCTGTCGCAAAACTGAATGATTCGAGCCAAAATTCGGTCGTCGATGTCAGTTCACGTCTGAAAGGATATTTGGGAATGGCCAAGTCGGTCGCCAACGTGGCGATGGTGACCAGCCAAAATATCATGTCGGCAATTCCGGAAAGCAAACAGTGCTTGCACAATCGTCCGAGCGAAGCGCTTGCGATTTTCTCGGCAATCGTGAACTCGAGTGCGGCTTTGGTCTCCGGTGGCGAAGTCACGGGCTTGGGTAAATTCATGTCTGCGATTTTGAACTACAACCGCGAGATGAGCTACGTGAACCAATTGATGCCGATTGACCGCGAGCGCTTCAATGCTTCGATCAGTTGCTTGATCGAATCAAGCAGCGAATCTTATTGTGGACTTCAAGATGCGGAAGATTCTCTTAATTTCTTCAAGTCCGTGGATGAAAACGGAGCAAGAATTAATTTAAGTTTGGCTGTGATCGAAAACAAAGAACAAGATCCTTTGCAAAACTCGATGGGTGGATTGTTGATTCTGCTCCGTGATGTTCCAGTTATCCAGGTTTGGATGCAAAAAGTCTTATTCGGGATCGATCCCCGAATCTTGTTGGAAGCGAAGATGAAAAATACGGATTGGGCTTCCTATATTTCATTTGTTACCTCGGTCAACACGCTTCAGGCCGGATTTCGAGAAAAAGAACGGGATTATCAATTGGGCGGCTCGCAACGAAACATCGAGGCTCGCTTGGCGCATTTGCGCGGAGTCATCGGCTTCATTTACGAAAATGCCTTTTCTTCGGATGGTGGCGGGACTAATTTTTACGTCAAGACGATTGATCCGGACAATTTGCCCTTCTTCCTGCTCGGCATGGATCGCGCTCCGTCCGAGTACAACCCGCAAACCAACGGATTTGAAGCTCTGTGGGGAAAATGGGGCCGCGAAGGCAGTCACGGTTTGAATGATCCTGATAAACTTTTAGAAACGGTTCGCTTGCAATTGTGGACTCTGATCGAGAAAGCTCGTTACGAAGCCAATACTTTCTTTTCGGGTCGGATGATTGTTGATCCCCAAAACTTGGTGGCGGAAGCGATGAAGGGTCCCGGGATCAGTCCGTATCAGGCCTTGATTCACGTGCGCACTTATTTTAAAAATCTGCACGGCAAATTGACCTCGTCCATTCAAAACTTAAATAATAAACCCGAGCACCGCGTGCGGGCCCTGCAATTAAAAGCTCAACTTCCCTTGATTAATGATTCGGTCGCGCGATTGAACGAAATGATTGCGGCTTTGGAAAGCGTCGCCGACATCCCGGCAGAATCGGATCGTGAACAAATGCTCTTTGCTCACCGTAAAGTCATGGACGTCATTTACGAATTTGCAAACATGCTGGTCTCGCGGGATTCGTTTATTGGAAACAGAATGCAGACTCTTCTGCAGGCTGATGTTTCAGACACTTTGTGGAAACAGCAAGAATTGACCTCGCGCCAAAGCCAGTTGCTCTCTTCGCTGGGTGCAGACATCGTGAACCGATTGTCTTTTTATTTCTCGAATGATCCGGTTTTGCAGCGGGCAGATATCAGCCAGGCTAAAATTATTCAGCAGCAGAACCTAAAGTCCGTCGAAGGGATGTTTGCAAAAGTTTTATTTAACCAGATACTGCAATTGGATTGCGGGATCTACGGTGGCAACTACTGCTTGTACGCAAAAACGGAATTGGATCCGGCCAATTCACCAAAACCAGTACGAGACATGAACAAATTCCTGGCCGGCCCACAAAGGTCCGGTGGATCTTGGTTTGATGGTTTCGTTCGTCGGGGCACGGCCAACGCGGGACCAACCGAAGATTCTCAAGCCCACCGGTACCTGCGCGCAAAACTCTGCGTCCAAGCACTGGCTTTTGCGAGCCGCGGACAATTTCAAGAAATTTGCAAAGATGCCGTTTTGGTTTCTGAATTCAGCGATGAGACCGACAAGAAAGGCCTCAACATCTCGTTTAGCCAGAAGTTGGCGGGCATCAATAATTTGATGACCAGTCAGGCCGGCGGAAAGATCGATAGCTCTCGCAGCCAGGGCGTCTGCGCTTTTCGTTCCTACTTGCGAAAAAATCATATCTTTCGCATGTACCAAGAATACCGCTCTCGGGAGACTTTCTAAAATTTAGGGATTCAGTGAACCACGCACGGATAAATATCGCGTGCGGACTTTTTTAAACAGATCGGTGTGTGGTCCCGTTAAGCCATCCCGGTTGATTTGGCCACGTCGACCGACGCTCGCCAAATTTCTTTGGATGGCTGCCGCCGAGCGACCCAACGGAGTGTCGGCGCGGTAACCACCACCAGCCGCACGCGAGCCGCCACCACCGCCACCATAGGATCCCTCGATCACACCGGGAACTTTGGCCGCAGGGGCGCCGATTGCGTTGTCGTTGCCTGCGGGCCCGCCAGCACCCGAGCCGACGCCACCGCCAGATCCGCCGCCGCCCCCTGGAATGGGCGGAGTCGATCCCGATTTAGAAGGTTGTCGATCTTCTTTGAAGCTTGATCCCAAGGGAGAATTAGAACCCGAGGGGCCGTCTTCCCGGGATTTTTTTTCTTTTTTGGCGTTGGCATAATCTTGTTGTTCCTGGTTTCCGCAACCATTGGATCTTGGATTTATTTGACACATGCAAACCGGATTTGAAGACGACGCCGGATTCGAGCAATCCAAAGCTTGTTCTTTGGGTGGCTCTTCGGGTTTCTTTTCTTTTTTAAGGGCGCTCAGCAAGCTGCTCAGGTCCGGCATTCCGCCGCCGGATCCTTTTTCCTCGTTACTTTTTTTAGCTTCTTCGGCTTGTTTGTTTGCCGCAGACTCGGCTTGTTTGGCTTGATCAATACAATCTTGCAGTTCTTCGAGAGCTTTTTTAGCTTTGGGATCCGATTCCGTTCTTGGATCACCGGCGTATTTTTCCTCTTTTTCCATCATCTTGGTTTTTACTTCGCCGATTTTACCGCCGGTTTCAATGGCGCCCAGGCGCACCCCATCCGTCGCATTTGAATTATTGCTAGAATCTTCACCGACACCGTAACCGGCCGACGAGGTGCTTCCCTCTTTGCCCTTACAGGCATTGGATTTATCGATTTCTTTTTTCAGTGCAGAGGCTCCGGATATCAGGGGCAGACTGACGAGACTCAAAATTAAAATAGAGAATTTAAAATATTTAATCTGAGTCACAACTCTTCCCCCGTCGAATAGATACAGGTTATCGTAACTCCGAGTTTTTTGTGAATTTTGGCGATATTAACCTCTAGGGCGTCTCAATTCGAGATCATGGCCAAAAAATCGACAGCCCTTCTCGAAGATAGGGACTTCCCGTCCCCGTCAAAAAGTGTTACGGTCCGGGCCGCCAAGCAAGAGGTTTACCGAATGAAAATGAATGTCCTTAGATATTTAATTATGCCCTGGGTGCTGTATTTCATTTTAGCTTTAGCGGCCTTTGTTTTTGCCGGTGTTCAGTTCCGTATTCAAGCGCAAGAGCATCCCTTGTTTATGATCGCTATGGGAGTCCCGGCCGTCTTG
>JAYUPS010000032.1:0-5328 GCA_043759945.1 Bdellovibrio sp. | reverse complement strand
GATTCACTGGCGAAACTGGACAGCAAAGTGAGAGCCCTTCCCGTGCTAGCTGGCCGAGATCTGAATTCCAGCGTAATTAAACAAGACCTTTCGAAATCCGCCGAGGCTCCCAAATCTCAGCTGCCATTGTATATGGCAGGCTTGGCTATGCTTGTCGCTGTTGCCGCTCTTTTTAAAACGATGAATCGTTAAGCCTTTTTAAAACGATAGGTTGCTAGTGCCTTGTCTCCGGATTTTAAAAGCATTTTATTTTTTACACCCGTGACCAAGTCACGGCTACCTGTGGCCGTCGAAATCGTTTTAAAGATGGCGATGTATTCTTTCCGAGAAAACACTCGCTCACCAAATATCCCTAGCGCAATTTCTATGCGGTCTGCGGCTGTCAACGGCTGGGGCTTAATTGCGGACTTCAAAGTTTCTAGTGCTGCCAGGATTGTCGAGAGAGAAAATTCGATAAAAGGATTTGCATGACCTGCTTTATCGGATAGCCCAAGTGATTTGTAATAATCCTCCTGGCGCTCTCGCACCGCAGATTCTACCGGAGTGAACTCAAACAAGGGATGAAATCTAGTCAATAGGGTTGTTTGCCATAGCCTGCCTATTCTTCCGTTGCCGTCCGAGAAAGGATGGATAAGTTCAAGTTCGTAATGGAAAATTGCAGAAAGAATCAAAGGATGGGTTTGCTTTGCGGACTTAGTAAAAGCAAAGAGTTGGTCCATAAGCTGCGGAACTCGCTTCGCCTGCGGTGCCGCATGTGCGATTTTTTCGCCCTGAAATATCCCAACGTTTTGAATTCTCCACTTTCCCGCGTCGGTGGCAAGTCCCGCCATCAAGATCCCGTGGGCTTGTCGCAGTGACTTGGATGAGAGCGGGCTAAATAATTGGATCTGGTCATAAGCTTTGATTGCATTTGTTACCTCGAGAATTTCCTTTTGGGAGCCAACCACCTTCTTTCCATCTAAGATTGCTGTTACTTGATCGAGAGCCAGCGTATTGCCTTCGATGGCGAGGCTGGCTTGGATTGTGCGAACGCGATTGGACCGTCTAAGTTTGGGCTCCGGTTTTAAAATGTGGAGGCCTTCGTATTGACCGAGAAAGCGCATTATTTCAGCGCACAGGCTTAGCATTTTTGGGCTAACACTATAGGGCGGCTTCATAAAATGATAGTATCATATGATACTATCATCACAAGTTATATCAAGGCCCCAGAATTAATTCCGAAGAATCCGAAAATCTGCCCACCGCTGAGCGGCCGGTTGAATCCACGGGAATGACTCGAATGTAGTAGCGACCCCAGCCGGGCAATTGGCGCCGAGGCAGAATCTGAAGTCGACCCGTGCGTCCTCGGATCGTGGTGCCGCTAAGACCGTTGGGATCACGGGTGATGCCGTTCGGATTTGAGAAGGGTTGGTTCGCTTTGCTGATTTCCACAAAGGCACTCGCCGCATTTGGAAAACGACTGACATCATATTGAATATAAATCGGCGCATCGGGATTTCTGGTTCGCAGTTGGGTCTGTCCGTTCAATCGCGGCTGTGTCGCCACATTTCCCCCTGGATCTGGTGGAGGCTGCGGTGCTGGAGTCGGAAACGGAGTCGGTGCCGGAGTCGGCTGTGGCGGTGGGCGCGGCGTCGGATTGGGATTCGGTCCAGGATTTGGCAACGGATTCACGATGCTGCCGCCTGGAAACCAACAACCGGGACGGTTGCTGATGGCTTGCGTGCAGGCCGTCGTCACTTGGTCTTCGCTGACATTGCAAAGCGCTCCGCGCATGTAGGTGTCCATCCGACATTGGTAGGCCGGGTGACTTTCAAAAACGGTGCTGACCGCACGAGTGTCCGGCGTGTCCACTGCGGGGGCAGGTCCCCCTCCGCCAGAAAGAGCGCGTCCCAGTTCGGCGGCAGACTTTCCACCCATCACGGCCCGCACGCACAGGTCTTGATCTTCGACTCCCGCCCATGCCAAAGCGCAAACGGCGCGAGCCTTGGGATCTTCGTTGGAAACTTTATTGTTTTTACCTTTCCAAACTTGGCGCAAACATTTCGAGGTCGCAAAGTAATCGCTTTGGCCTTCGACGGAAGCCCATTGGCCACGGTACACGGGACTGCCCGCCAAATGATGACCCACTTCATGACAACCCACCACGGCCAGGGCGTCTGCGGTCACGGCAAAATGTCGTGCCAGGCCGCCGAACATCATGACTTGCCATGTGCCACCCTGCCGGTCGGCGTAAGCGTTTACGGTGCCGTCACTCCAGTTATTTGTAAATTGAAGACGTGCTCCGGCACGGGCCGCGACGGGTCGGTAGAAATTTTCAATCTCGTTTAAGATTTGCGTAAATTGTTGTTCGGTGATGCCGGCACCCATCGCGCCGGGTTCGTTCACTCCGATCCAAAGATTATTTTCCGGTAAAAAATAATGAGCTTTGGCTTGGTTTGCGAAACAGAACAGCGCCAAAACCAGAAAACGCGCGATATTTTTTTTTGAACTCATAAAACCCCCGATAGCGTTCCATCGGTCAAAGTCCTGGGGGACTTAACGAAGACGCAGGTGGTTTGCTCGAGTTGGAAAAATAAAGTCCGCGAATCTCAATAGGAGAACGGCTTTCGCCACATAAGAATATTAAGTTTGAAATTTGTGTCCAAGAATTCAACGCTTTCACTTTGATTTTTGAAGTCACATTGAACAGACTTTGAAGTGATTTCGAATTGTCAGGAGACCTCGACATGCCAAATGCTTCTCCGTGGCTACAGGCGGGTGATTCCGGTTATTCGCCCACAGGCACCCTATCTTTACTTTACCTTCGTAAAAAGAAAGGGCACACTCCGCCCGATTTGCAAATCTTGCGACCAAATGAATTGAGCCCCATGGATCTTGTAAATAATCAGTACCGCGAAAAAAATCCGCGATTCTTACCGAAGCTCGAGGAAAAAAAAGAAAAGCCCCGAGCCCAGGCGCGCCCGTTGGATTGGCTCTCCGGCGGCGGAGAGATTGCCGATCTTATTCGCTCCAGGGATTGGGCAAAAACTCCGTTGGGTCCAATTGAGCATTGGCCTTCAAGTCTTCGAACCACCATCAGTTTGTGTTTGGCCTCGAACTTTCCGATCAATATTATTTGGGGACCCGAAGCGATTCAAATTTATAACGCCGGTTACAGAGTGATTTGCGGCGGGATTCACCCCCGAGCGATTGGCGAATCTTACCGAGTAACTTGGAAATCGGCGTGGCCCGCCATTGGTGAGCCCTTTGAGCGGGCTCTAAGGGGTGAAACATCTTATTTGGAAAATCAGCGGATGTTTCTTTGTCGAAATGGTTATATGGAAGAAACTTTTTTCACTTTTTCTTTAAGCCCCATTCGCAATGAATCCGGTGTGGTCGTGGGCCTTTTTCATCCGGTGACCGAAACCACGACCGAGATGTTAAATCATCGTCGCACCCGACTTTTGAGAGACATTTCGCTCGAGTCCGCAAACAGCAATAGCGTGAATCAGGCCATCGAGAAAATCACACTGACTCTAAAAGACTATATTTCTGATGTGCCCGGTGCTTTGTTTATCTTAGAAGATGAAACCGGAAAATACGTGGTGGCGGGACGGGCTGGGGACACTGACGGATTCACAGACTTGTCCAGGTGGCCGCTCGAAACGGCTCTCGCGACTCTGCAGCCTTATTTTATGGATCGGATTGCTGCACAATTCGGAAATTTGCAGTGCGCGGAATATGGGGAGGCCATTCAACGGGCCTGCCTGTTACCCATCATGATCCCGGGCCGGAAACGACCCCTTGGTTGTTTAATAGTAACCTTAAGCACCCGATTGCCCCTCGACGAAACCTACCGGGCATTTTTTGATTTACTTATCAACGCGGTGAACACAGCCCTAACTAACGCCGAGGCCAACGAAAATATTCAGGCCGAACGAACAATTTTTCAATCCGACATTCATAATCTGAAGACCGAACGCCATTTTCAAAATGAAGCCGCGCAGCTTATTCTGGAAGCAAAGTTTGCGGCCGAAGCCGCCACCCGATCAAAGAGCGCTTTTCTGGCCAATATGAGCCACGAGATTCGGACTCCGCTTTCTGCAATCTTGGGATTTACGGATATTTTAAAGACCACTAAAATCAGCGCCGAAGATCGTGCAAAATATCTCGACATCATCGGTCGCAACGGCGAAGCCCTGGTGCGAATCATCGATGATATTCTTGATTTATCAAAAATCGAAGCGGGAAAAATTCAATTGGAACAAGCGCCGCTGTGTCTGTCGGCTTTGGTTCAGGAAGTAATGGCGATGTTTTCGGACCGGGCCCGGGGCAAAGGTCTTTCCCTTCGTTTTGATTCAAACGGTTTGCCAAACTTTAAAATTAATTCGGACGCGATTCGTATTCGGCAGATCTTAGTCAATTTGTTAGGCAACGCGATTAAATTTACCACCGAGGGCAGCGTCTTAGTCACGGGAAGTTACAGGATGCTCGCAGGGGAAGCCTGCGAAATTACGATTAGTATCGCCGACACTGGGATTGGAATAACCAACGAACAAGCAGGAATGCTTTTCGAAGCTTTCACCCAAGCAGACAACACGACAACCCGTCATTACGGCGGGACTGGTCTTGGCCTGGCCCTATCAAAAAAAATGGCAAAAGCCCTGGGCGGAAATATTTCCATCGAGAAAAATAACAAGGCTCACGGAACGACTTTTTTAGTTGAACTCGTAGCCAATAAAAGTGCTACGGAAGCGGATCCTCAGCCCCAGGTCCCATCCCTCGGAAAAAATGTCAGGAAAAAGCGCTTGCAGGATTGGAAGATTCTGGTGGTCGATGATGCCGAAGACAACCGCGTGCTGATGCGAATTTTTCTGGAGCGCGAGGGCGTTCTGGTCGACGAGGCCTCGAGCGGGGAAGAAGCGATTCGTAAAGCGCAGGCCCGGGATTACGATGTCGTGCTGATGGATATTCAGATGCCCAATATGGACGGCTACGAAGCTTTGGAACGTTTGCGGAGCGCGCAGTACCGGAAACCAATTTTTGCATTAACCGCGCACACGATGAAAGAGGAGCGGGACCGGGCCCTAGCTGCTGGTTTTACGGGACACATCTCTAAGCCCGTCGTGCCGGGGGTGTTGGTCGATACTTTGATTTCCCACACCCGGCGACTGAATTAAAGTTTCATTAGTTTTATTCCGCCCTGATCAATGACCATTTCATGGCGACCGCTTTGGTGAGCCGTGTTTCGCAATTTATAAATTTCAAGAAATCTTTCGCGTGCAAACTTATTTTCAATGGCGGTCAGTAAAATCACGCCATCGACGACGGTCTCTTCGACCCCAAAAC
>JAYUPS010000031.1:0-2190 GCA_043759945.1 Bdellovibrio sp. | reverse complement strand
TTAAAACCTTGAGTATTTGGTGCGGCAAAAGCGCCGAAGAAGATCGGTTGGCGTGACGTTCATAAGGGACTATCGCTTAGACCTACAAGCAGGAGCAGAAATGCCTACAATTAACCAGCTGATCCGCCGTGAGCGAATTCAGCAAAAGAATGATACCAAATCACCGGCATTGACGAAATGCCCTCAGAAGCGTGGCGTTTGCACTCGCGTGTACACGACAACTCCTAAGAAACCGAACTCGGCACTTCGTAAAGTAGCTAAGGTTCGATTGTCTAACGGTTACGAGGTCATCTCTTACATTCCGGGCATCGGGCACAACCTCCAAGAGCATAGCGTTGTTCTAATTCGTGGCGGCCGGGTCAAAGATCTTCCGGGAGTTCGTTATCACATCATTCGTGGTGTGCTCGATCTCCAGGGCGTAAATGGTCGACTCCGCAGTCGTTCGAAGTATGGCGCGAAACGACCGAAAAAAGCGTAACTCGCTGTTTCGAATCGCAAGCTTTTAAATTAACAATTCAGGAGGCTTCTAGGAAGCCGACTAAAATCAGATGAGGATAGTGCAATGTCTAGACGTAAAAAAACCTACAAACGTGAAGTGATTCCAGATCCAGTTTACAAAGACGTAACGATCGCAAAATTCGTAAATAAAATGATGATTCAAGGTAAAAAATCCGTTGCTCAACGTATGTTCTACGGAGCCTTGGACGAACTTAAAGACAAGGTCGCGGGCGAAGATTCTTTGTCCGTTTTCAAGAAAGCTCTTGAAAATTGCAAACCTTCACTCGAAGTTCGCTCTCGTCGTGTCGGTGGAGCAACTTACCAAGTGCCCGTGGATGTTCGTCCTTCGCGACGCTTGGCTTTGTCTATGCGTTGGCTGATCGAATACTCACGCGCTCGCGGCGAAAAGAATTATTCAAAGCGTTTGGCTGCGGAAATTCTTGAAGCTTACAACAATCGTGGAAACGCGATTAAAAAGCGTGAGGACGTCCATCGTATGGCAGAAGCCAATAAGGCTTTCTCTCATTACAACTGGTAATAACTACCGATGTCAGCCCATGATCCCCAGTCCGTCGAAGAACTTAAGTGGACTCGCAACATCGGGATCATGGCGCATATCGATGCAGGCAAGACGACGACGTCGGAACGCATTCTCTACTATTCTGGTAAAAGTCATAAAATTGGCGAAGTTCACGATGGCGATGCCACGATGGACTGGATGGAGCAAGAGCAGGAACGTGGAATCACGATTACTGCTGCGGCGACCACACTTGCATGGCGCGATCATCGTATAAATCTCATCGATACTCCCGGCCACGTTGATTTCACGATCGAAGTTGAGCGATCGCTTCGGGTCCTGGATGGAGCCATTGCTGCATTTGATGGAGTCAATGGAGTTGAACCCCAATCGGAAACTGTCTGGAGACAAGCGGACCGACATAAAGTTCCCCGTATTTGTTTCATAAACAAAATGGACCGGGTGGGTGCGGATTTTCAAATGTCCGTTAATTCCATTCGAGAAAAATTACAGGCGGAACCCCTTGCGATTCAGATTCCCATTGGCGCAGAAGACAGTTTTCAGGGTGTGATTGATCTGATCGAAAATCGTGCGCTGATCTGGGAAAATACAGGCAAGGGCGAGAATTTTAAAGTTGCACCAGTTCCTGAGGCCATGAAAGAGGACGTTGAGATGGCGCGAACTGTGGCGATCGAAAAAATTGTCGAGTTTGATGATGTGCTCATGGAAAAATACCTGAACGGCGAAGAAATTCCACCGGCTGATCTTCGTGCGGCACTTCGTAAGGGCGTTCTTGCTCTTAAAGTTTTTCCTGTTCTGTGTGGGGCCTCATTTAAGAACAAAGGCGTCCAGCCCCTGCTTGATGCGGTCGTTGATTACCTCCCTAGTCCTCTAGATTGCCCCCCGGTGATTGGAAAAAATCCCGAAAAAGAAGAAAAAGCAATCGAATGTAAAACTGATTTTGATGAACCAACGGCGGCCCTTGCTTTCAAGATTGCCTCGGACGCCTTTGCGGGAAGTTTGACTTTTATTCGTGTTTATTCGGGCACCGTTAAGGTTGGAGACCAGCTTTACAATCCACGAACCGAAAAGAAAGAGCGTATTCAAAAGCTGGTTCGTATGCACGCCAACAGTCGTGTCGAAATTACCAATATTAAAGCCGGTGATATCGGTGC
>JAYUPS010000030.1:0-2192 GCA_043759945.1 Bdellovibrio sp. | reverse complement strand
TCAGCGTGATGCGAAAACTGTGGCCGTGCAGGCGTTTGCAAGGATGCCCGTCTGGCAAATTTGGCAGGAATCGAGCGCTCTCAATTCTAAACTGATGTGACAATTGGAAAACCATGCTATCTCCACACTCTAGAACAGGACAAAATATGCCCGCACCAAAAACGACTACCGCACTTCATCTGTTTAAGCAAAATTTCAAGTTTTCTGCGGCTCATTTTTTAATATTTGATGCCCAGAGTGCCGAAAAACTTCATGGTCACAACTACCAAGTTAAAGTCGACATCGATTTTGGCGCAAAGCCCGTTGATGAAACTGGTTTTTTAGTCGACTTCAACGTTCTGAAAAAAATCATTCACGCGCGGTTGCAAGAGTGGGACGAAATGGTGCTTTTGCCAGCGCTCCATCCCGAAATGAAGATCGCAAAAACCGGAGCAACGCTCGAGGTAAAATTTCGGGATCGTTTTTACGCCTTTCCCGCAAACGAAGTGCTCTTGCTTCCGATGACCAACACCAGTGTTGAGCTTTTGTCGGCACAACTTGCGACCGAGTTTTTTAACCAATTTAAAACTTACGGCGTTCAAAAATTGCGGGTTTTTGTCGAAGAAACTTTGGGTCAGGGAGCAAGCTACCAGTTAGAATCCTAAGCCGTGGAGCGTTTGGTAGACAGCCACCGCGAGCCCATAGGCCACGCCGTTTAAAACTAAAAGCTGGGTTACCGCGAACTTATAGGACCCGCTCTCTCGCACCGCGATCGCAAAGGTCGACATGCACTGCAGGGCAATCATAAAGAAAACCGCCAGCGCCGCGGTTGAGGCCACCGTAAACACCAATTGTCCCGAAGGCAGCTGGGCTGTTTTCATCGTTAATAACAAGCCCTGCATCTGACTTTCCTCGTCACCGGCCAGATTAAAAATGACAGCCATCGTGGAAACAAAAACTTCGCGTGCAGCGAAAGCCGAAATCATGCCCACGCCCACGCGCCAGTCGACGCCCAAGGGCTCAACCACAGGCGAAATCACGTGGCCCAGTTGTCCCAAGTAACTGTGCTCCAGGTCCGGACCCGGGAACTTGGTGCCAAACCAAATCAGGATTGCAAAAGTCAAAATCATCGGGCCCGCGCGGGTCACGTAGCCCTTGGTGCGGGTAAGACTTTGCCAAAATAGAAATTTGAGTTTTGGAAGCCGGTACATGGGAAGTTCCATCATGAAGAAGGAAGCGGTTTCCAGGGGCAAGATTCGATTTAAAATCCCGGCGGCTAGCCCTCCCATGATCAGAGAGCCAAAATAAAGAGCCGAAAGTGCCAGACCTGCTTTCCAGGCCGGTTGGTCTAAAAAAATAAATCCCAAAAGCAGGGCGTAGACCGGCAATCGGGCCGAGCAGGTCATCAGGGGGATTACAAAATTTGTAATCCAGCGATCCCGAGCCGAGCTTAAATTTCGCGTGGCCATCATCGCCGGCACGGCGCAAGCAAAACCAGACAACAAAGGAACAAAAGACCGCCCGCTCATTCCGATCTTTGAAAAGGGCTTGTCAATCAAAGTTGCCGCACGCGCGAGATATCCCGAACTTTCAAGCAATCCAATTCCAACAAATAAAATAAAAATTTGCGGCACAAAAACCAAAACGGCACCTACGCCGGCAATCAAACCTTCACCCAGAAATTGCAAAAGCAAATTGTCTGGTCCTAAACTTAGTACGAGATCGGCGGCATTGCTAAATCCCTGATCCACCAAATCCATGATCGGGGCCGCCAACCAGTAAATGCTCGTGAATAAAACAGTCATTATAGAAAAAAATGAAACCAGACCGTAGACGGGATGCAGTAAGACCAGATCGATGCGTTCAGTTTGTCTAAACAGAACACGAGATTTTTTCTCGGAATCCCAAAAGATTCTTTCTAGCTTTTCGGTTTCTTTAATTTTTAAATCCAAAGTTTCGCTATCCCAGTGGGGCACTGCCAATTCAGATTCGTTTGTTAGGGTCTGAAGATTGCGGGTCTTAGCGGTGGCTCTATCAATGGCCGTTGGAATATCAAGCAGGCCCGATCCCATGATGCCGTCAAATTGCACAACCGGACAGCCCAGGGCCTGAGATAGCTTTTCGATTTGCGGAACGATGCCGGATTTTTTCAAAAGATCCGCCATCGTGACGACCGCAATCATCGGCAATCCCATTTCTTTGATCTGCAAAGC
>JAYUPS010000029.1:0-15093 GCA_043759945.1 Bdellovibrio sp. | reverse complement strand
CAAATCAAAGCCCAAACGAACTCCGACAGTTGATTCGCGATCTCGCACTTGAGCGCTGCGGTAATCTTCGCTCAGCGACGGCAAACCGTAGCCGGCATAAAGATCAACATGGGGTGCAAACCAACGCGAGTTTTGATCTCTCTTTAATTGCTCGACGCTCTGTTTTTCCTTTAGGATTTTTACATCGAGCTGGTTCTCGATTTTTAGGTCCTCTATCATCAAAGTGTTTTCATCCGGATGAGGGAAACTTCCGTCGATTTTTAAATTTTCATGATCACTAAAACCGATGGCGACACTCAACTGATTGAGCAAAAAATCACGCTGAAGCTCGAGTCTTTTCAGTTCTTGGTTCAATAATGTTTTATGAAGCTCAAATTGCAAAGTGTCCGCCGCTGTTGAAACTCCCGCTCCGGCACGCCGCCGGGAAGACTTCAGATTAGTCTCATTTCTGATAGTTGCATCTTTACGGTCCTGAATTAACTGAGTGACTGCGATTAATTTCCAGTAGGTCTGCCGAGCCTCTTTAAGCTCATAGTTAAATTCGCGAGAGTAATCGGATCCTGCCTGACGCGCGTGAGATTTTCGAATTTCTTCTTCGATGCGGTCTTTGCCACCGCGGTAAAGATTAATGCTGCCTTCAACTTTCCAATACTCTTGTTGTTTCAAGGGTTCAGAACCCGTCTGAAATCTTTCGGTCCCAAGCCTGGCAGAAATGGAGGGCAGAAACGAACGGGCGACTCGACCCGTCCGTTCTTCTTGTGCCCTTACAGAAGAGCGTGCCGCCATCACATTCTCGTTTTTTTCTTTTACTAATTTCGGCAGATCTTCGTAGGAAACAGATAGCCCGTCGATGGCTAGTTTCGCCGAAGAAACCGACGAAACCACAAAAAGAAGAATGTAGGACAATAAAGCTCTCATTAATTTTGGCTCCTGTAGTTAGCTTTTGATTGATATCTCAATCGAGATTGTCAAATGCGGATAAAAGCTCTTTGCCGCCCTCGGTAATCGTTACGTCGATGTTGTAGGGTTTTGTTTCAGATTTTGGCATTTTGCCGGAGTACGAATTTTCCTTTAGCTCCATCTCAAAGGCCACGTCTTTCCATTTGCCTTTGACCTTGCACCCCAGGGTGGCTTTGGCTTTGGGGCTAAAAGATTTTAGGTCCAAGGGTTTCATGGACTGATCGTAAATATACAACCGAGCCGTTCCATCGGTTGAACGGACCAATTCGGCCTTGTGAATCAGTGTAGCATTGGGACCCTTCTTGGATTCGGATTTTGGAACAACGGCAGAAACCAGGCCCCCATACTTTCCGGAATCACCCAGTTTAGGACCATGTCCTTCATCGTGTGCTAAAACCGAATGACCCAACACCAGAGTCACCAACACAATTGTTAAATTCTTCATTTCCATTCTCCTTCATTGCTTAGTTGTTGTGAGTTTAAATATTTAGCTGCGGCCTTGCGACCGAATTTTAAAAACATCGTCGGGGTGACCACCAAATCCAGAATCGTCGAAGAAATCAGGCCTCCGACGATCACGACGGCCACAGGATAAAGAATCTCTTTTCCCGGCTCCCCTTGAGACAACAACAAGGGCACTAATGCCAATGCCGCCGTCGAGGCCGTCATCAAGACCGGCACCAGCCGCTCCAGTGAGCCCCGGACAACCATTTTCCGATCAAAGGCCTCGCCCTCCTCTTTCATCAGGTGCAAGTAATGGCTGACCAGCAAGATTCCGTTTCGGGTGGCAATTCCACAGAGTGTAATGAACGCCACCAAAGTCGCTACCGACAGCGTTCGCTCGGTCAAATAAATCGCCAGGATACTTCCGATCAAGGCCAGCGGCACATTGAGCATGACCTGCAAACTTAAAATGGCGGACTTGAAATGAATGAACAGAACCAGAAAGATCCCAAGAATTGAGATAATACCCAACCACACCAATCGTTGCGAGGCCGCCTGCTGGCTTTCAAATTGTCCGCCCAATTTCACAAAGTATCCTTCGGGAAGTTTTATCTTTTCTTTTATTTTATTCTGGATTTCCTCTACGACACTGCCCAGGTCGCGGCCTTGAGTATTAGCTGAAATAACAATACGCCTTTGCAGATCCTCGCGATTAATTAAATTCGGTCCCGTTCCCTGATAGATATTTGCAACGTCACCCAGGCGCACTCCCTGGCCTGTTGGCAAAAACTTGACCAGAGTCTCTCCAATTTTTTCGGGCGTTTCGCGCGAAGGTTCATCAAGCCTTAAGAAAATATCGTGGATTCTTTGGTTTTCTAAAAATTGCGCAACAGTCTCTCCGTTGAGAGCGATCTCAAGATCTTCGGTCAGCGTTCCGGTTCTTAACCCGTGCATGCTGCTCGCTTCACGATCCACGGCGATTTTTAATTGCGGAATCAGAACCAGAGGTTCTGTCTGCAGATCGACGATGCCCGGAATGTTTTGCAAGACATCATACATCTCACCGCCAAAACGTCGGAGCTCCCCAAGATCAGGTCCAAATATTTTAATGGCGATTTGTGCGCGCACTCCAGATAGCAAATGGTCCAAACGGTGGCTGATGGGTTGACCCAGATTGACGTACACATCCGCCGTTGCTTCAATTTTTTCGCGAATTTCCTGGAGCACTTCTTGCCGAGGTCGGTCCTGATCAGGTTTAAAATCTACGTCGATCTCGCTCCAATGAACGCCTTCGGCGTGTTCGTCCATCTCGGCGCGGCCCGTTCTTCGCACTGTGGATTTCACTTCCTTGACCGACAAAATGGCTTCTTCGATCTTGGTGCCTTGAACATCCGAA
This sequence comes from Bdellovibrio sp., assembly GCA_043759945.1. Classification (GTDB taxonomy): domain Bacteria; phylum Bdellovibrionota; class Bdellovibrionia; order Bdellovibrionales; family Bdellovibrionaceae; genus JAYUPS01. The sequence continues at coordinate 12,293 of JAYUPS010000029.1, read as the reverse complement.
GCTTTAAGCGCAATGCCCGGCGCTGCTGCAATTCCGATCGTGGCAGATCCTTCGTTGAACTCGGGCAAAAAATTTCGTCCCATCAGGGGCAGAAGCGAGAGCGCCGCCAGTAATAAGACAAGAGCTCCGCTCAAAACCTTGAGTGGATGCGGTAGCGTCCAATTTAGAACGTGCATTGCCTGTCGCTTCAAGAAACGAACCAATCGTCCATCATGCTCTTTGTGAGTCGCCTTAGAATTCGGGAGCAGGTACGAACATAAAACGGGCGTCACTGTCAGTGACACAAACAGCGAAGCGACGATCGAGATAATGTAGGCAATACCCAAGGGAACAAAAAGTCGACCCTCGATACCGCCCAAGACAAAAAGCGGAATAAAAACCAAAACCACGATGATTGTGGAAAGAACAATCGAATTTCGAACCTCGCTGGACGCTTCATAAATAACCCGCAGGGAACCCTTTGGAGAACCTGCGGCTAAATTTTCTTTCAAACGTCGAAAAACATTTTCGACGTCGACAATTGCATCATCCACCAATTCGCCGATCGCGATGGCCAGACCTCCCAAAGTCATCGTGTTGATGCTTAAGTCCATCAAGTGAAAAACAATGACTGTTACTAACAGGCTCAAGGGTATTGCCACGAGCGTGATCGAAGTTGTGCGAAAGTTCATTAAAAACAGAAAAAGAATAATGACGACCATAATCACGCCGTCGCGAAGCGCCTGTTCGACGTTTCCGACAGCGGCAGCGATAAAATGGGCTTGCTTAAAAAGATCGGCTTCTAATTTAACTCCCTCGGGCAGTGTTTTTGCTATCTCTAGCAACTCTTGGTCGATGGATTTGGTAAGATCAATCGTGCTGGCGTTCGGTTGCTTTTGAACCGTCATGATTACAGCATGTTTGGCGTTAATGCTGCCTTCGCCTCTCTTGGCTTTTGCACCAACACGAACTTCCGCGACATCTTTAACTAAAACGGGCTGACCGAAATGCATCCCCACCAGCGAGTTTTCGATATCCTCAACGCTCGCAACCCGTCCCATTGGACGGATTAGAAATTCTTTGTCGTTAATGTCGATGAATCCACCCGTGGTGTTTTCACTGATCTCGGTAAGCGCATGCTTGAGCTCTTCGAGCGAAACGGCTTTTCGTTGCAGTTTTTCGCTAGAGACCAAAACTTGGTATTGCTTAACCTCTCCGCCCATAACGATGATTTGGCTGATTCCCGGCAGGGTCATTAACCGGGGCCGCAAGTTCCAATCCGCCAAGGTCCGCAGATCCATGGGCGAAACTTTTCCCTCGGGGCTGGTGACGCCCACAAACTGGATTTCACCCATAATTGATGTGACCGGACCCATCACCGGCTGCATACCCGGTGGCAGGCGACTTTGCAGCAGCTGAAGGCGCTCAGCAATCAGCTGGCGATTTTTGAAAATCTCTGTTCCCCAATCGAATTCGACATAGACAATCGAAATTCCGATCCCGCTGCTTGAGCGAACCCGCAAAACGCCCGGTGTTCCGTTCAGAACAGACTCAATCGGAAGAGTGACGAGCGTTTCAACTTCTTCGGGTGCAAGCCCGTGAGCTTCAGTTAAAACGGTGACGGTCGGGCGATTCAAATTTGGAAAAACATCCACCGGAAGGCCTGGCAAGAGCCACGCCCCATAAACGCAAATCGCCAACGCAAGTATTGCGACCAGAAGTTGGTGCCTTAAAGAAAGACGGATAAGTGCATTGAGCATAATTTCCCCAAGCTGCGAGCATTTGAAATACGGCTTAATTAATCTTGAAAAGAAAAAAACGAGGGAGCCTTAAACGATGGGGGGACGAAAAATTGAGCGGAGGGCGGGATCTTGTGGAGGATGGATTGCAAATTGGCCCGGATACGAAGTGTGGGTAATTTCGCATTCCGAAATTTCAGCCACAGGACTGGTTAAAAAAATCGCGCCACCACCGATTAGAATTTCATGTGTGTGCGAATGGGAATGTGTGTGCGAATGAGATTTTGATTGTGTGCTTTCGGTGTGAGCTTGGGCATATTCGTGCGTATGGATGTGGGTGAAAGCAATTTTAATCTGCTTTCCCGGGACGCCCGCGGGAGTGAACGAGTTAAGTCCGAAAAGAAAAATTAATAAAAAACTGGAAAGCAAACGTATCACCCGCTTATCTATGACCATTTTTTGTTAAAACTGCAATGTCTTTGGTGCGTTGCGCTCAACTTGTCTTCGATTTCTGCTACTGAGAGCAGCTGGCCCCAATTTTTTCAGCCGAAATGACCAGACGCTGTTTTCCACTGCCATCGACAAAAGGGTAAACGTCGCTGTATTTGAATCCACTCGGGAGCGGAATTTTAGTTCTTAGTGAGCCATCACTTTTCATCGTGTAAACCTCTTTTACAAATTCCGTCGCAGACAGAATTTCGATGGTCGAAAAAACCAAAGTGTTGTTGTCGATCCACTCGGGAAGAACGTCATTTTTTAAAATATCTGCGCCAATGGCCGCATAAGAAATATCCACCTCGTTCAAGGGGCTGGCAACCGGAACAACAAAAATATGATAACCGAAGCCATCAGCGCCCGACGCGGGTGCTTGCCTCATAAATGCGACTTTGGTTCCATCCGGAGAAATCTTTGGATCATTCTCCTGAATGTTTGTGCAATCCGCTGTCGAACACGTGTCCATCACAGTTTTCTCACTAGAAGCGAATGCCAAACCTGAAAGAGCGAGTGAAACAAAAATAATTGACTTCATAGATTCCTCCTAAAAAAAAAGCTTCCAGAGGCGGGGTGACGTTTCAACGCCCATTCTTCAGTTTTTCTTGGCCACTCGATGCCAGCTTTATTGTTACCTCTAACGAATGCGAACTTTTACTCGCTTTTGGGTCCGCGCTAACGCTCGAAAAACTGGCAGAGGCAATGGGGCGCGAGCTCAATCAACACACGCGCGGCTCCATCTACAACCAACGCTCACTTTTTCAAAAACAGAATTGGCTACGCCTAGGAACAAACCGGGAATTCTCGGCGCGTATATTAGGAAAAAATCTAAATGCACTTCAGACTCTACTTCCAACTACGCCAATCCGTATCAGTGCGGTCGAAGGAGCTACAGAGACTGCGCTCCTCGAGGGCTCGATAGACATCGGTATCGATTGCCAAAGACCTTTAAGTCCAGATATCGCGTACAAACTCGCAATCACCGAACCGATTATTGTTATCTGTAGTCCCCAATTTAAAAAAAATCACAGCAGAGAACTTAAAAACAGCAGTTTTTTTGCACGTCCGCATTTACTTTGTGATCGACTGTCTACTGACATTATTTTCAAAAAATCAAAGAATCAGCTCAATATTTTTGCCGCTTTTAACGATATCGCAACAACGCGCGCAGCATGTGAGAGTGGAATTGGCTGGGCATTGCTTCCAAAGTACGCCGTTCAAAAAGAAATTGACGAGAAATCACTCGTTGAAGTTCCATCCATTGATGCGGGCGAATCGAATTATAATTGGTAGGAAACCAAATCCATTTCGCTTTGCGCGCCGCTAAATTTGATTTGGCATCTTCACGACGGCTGAAGCTCGGCACTGCTACTACGAAGCGACCCTTTCAATCACCTGCTCAAGAAACCAGGGATTTTGAAGCTCAAGAATAGCTACTAAGAATTTCCAAATTCTTGTCTGGGCCCCTCACTTCCCATTGGCTGCTCCAGATCTTCAATTCGATCTTGAGCTTGCCCGTATATGTGTCTCGCCCACAAAAATGCTTGAAAGAAGCTTCCGGCAGCTGACTACAATCGATCAAATAAAATGGTCTTCCATCTTCGAAGTCGACCGCCACAGAATTTCCGCTGGGTTTGTAGAGATATCGGCGGCTTGCTGTGTAAGTTCGATCGTCGCTTACAAACTTGCCTCGCTCCTCGTAGAGCCAGCAGGAATTTAGAAGTACGAAATTTCCATCACCAGAAAAAGACAAGGGGAGCCTTAGAGCTCGATTAAAAACCGTGCGTTGTATACGCCAGGCTTTCGAACTCAAAAAACGAATCAATTCATATGCATCCACGGTCTCATGTTTATCAAAACCTATCGGAACGAACAAATTCAAATGCCCGTAATCTTTGCGAATGCCAAGAGGCCTATGGATTCAAGGACTACTCAGAATCAACTTCGTGCAGGAAGGCAACCGTTTTGCTTCGAAGTGGATCTTGCGCTTAAACCAAGGTTTTTAAGCGGCAATAGCTACCCATGGCTCTAAGGGCCAGGACCAGACAAATCAGGTTTACGAGCTTTTAAGAACGGAACGGATCGGCGACCTGGGTCTATAGGGCAAGTTTTAATCGGCCCGTTAGGACTTATGTCACTGATTCCGTATTCTTTTTTGATAGCGGAATCTGGCCATCATTGCCTAATCTATCGCGCGACAGATTACTTTTCTAATTTATCGCTGGAGATTAGTTGAAGGTCGGAAACTTCGACTTAAGGTCTTCGTGACCAGTGGATTCCTGACCGATGCTTGTGACAATAACATTGAATTGCCGATTAGAGCGATCAAAGTGAAAATGTAAGATTAGGCTTGCTGGTACCAGAAGGCGATGATACTTCGTCGGGCAAACCCGAAGGAGACTTTAATGAAAAATACACTCATAATCACCCTACTTGCCTTTGTTTCTCTAACCGCTTGGGCAGTTAGCCTCGACTTTCCGAAATTCAGTGCGGTCACCATCGGTGATATCGAAGTTACTAAGTTTGATGAAAATACCGAAACCAGGATTCGATTTTCCGGTAAAGGTTTAGAGACTTTGTTCAAGTTTCTTCCTGAGGTTGGCGACGCCGAAACCGGCGTCGCATCAGAAACTATCCGTGGCTTCGATATCTTCAGCTCCAGCGAAGATTCCCCAAGCCAGAAAATCAATTTTCAGTGTGAAAAGGGCGTCGAGTCAGTAGATTGCCGAATTACCCTCACTAAGGGAGTGATTGCAGGCTGACCAACGTTTGAATCTGTAGATGAATAGACAGCGGCGCATGTATGAAAGTCGCCTCTTCAACTCAATTCACACTGACCTAGTGAACTTTCGTATTCTGGATTGAATGGCGGACACAGGTAGATGAGTTTCTAACTGAGTGCCTATGGCTCATAGCTTAAGTCGATTTTATCGCATTTTAACCAAGACCACACTAAATAGCTCTGTAAGTACTCTAGGACTTGTCACTAACCTCACAATACCTAATACTTTGGATGTGTACAAAAATTTGGTTTTTTCCCTGACACTTCTAATTCTATCGAATTCTTATGCAGCGGACTGTCGAGAGCAAAACAAACCTAGATATTTCATCGTTCCGAAAAACAAAACGGTTTGGGTTTCCGTTTCGAGTAGCACAGAAAAAATCTTTTCAGATCTCGGATTGAAGAATCATCCTGCTGCTGCGAAAATCGAAAATACCGTTGAATGCCCAAAAGTATTCGATCGACAAAAAATTTTTCAAAATCAAAGTGAGAGCTTTTCTTTACACGTAAATAACGGATGCGAAGAAAATTTAGCAAATTTGTTGGGTTTTGCGACAACGACTATTTCAAATCACGGGTCTATGGAATCCGGGCTACAAATATCCTGGAACCAGCTTTTAGTCACTCCAGCTAATCTTAAAAAGTGCCAACGATGAATATTAAATTAATGATCTTCCCGATCTTGGCCTTGCTGTCCTCTGGGGAACTAATCTTTGCAAAGGATTCTTCCACTGCCGGGTGCATCGAGTGCGAACTTGCGAACTCTCAATCAAAGAATGAATCCAAAGATCTTGAACAAAAAGCTTTTAATCAATTGAACTTTCTTGATCCGGCCATTGTCGAGTCAACAGATTCGCGAAAATTGGCAGAAATGATTGTTAATCGTTTATCTGAAAATTGTGACAAAGTTCGCGATCCACTATTGAAACCGCCAGATGATTCCAATACCGAAATTATTATGCTTGTTCCTGATAAATATCTAACAAGCATTCAAAAGTACGGATTCAAAAATCAACATCAAACTTCGACAACGGGCGGGTGCAACTGCAAAGATAAGCGAGTCAATTTCGAGTCAGCTCACGTCGGTTTAGGAATACCCTACTCGAACAAAACAAGAGAACTCCTTCCAAAATATGCATTGCATGTCTTTAAGGACGAAAAACATGGAATGTCGATGTTCCCAACTGGATATGGGAATGTCGCTATCAAATTTAAACCCTCTGTAAAAAGGCGCGCCACTTGGAATCCTAGAGATAGTTTAAATACCACCGAAAACTTGCGAACTTATAAGATCCGCGAAGCCAAAGGAACAGCCTGCGATGGATACTGCGAATCTCAGATTTGGGGCGAGCTCGACATGTCCGATGTCGAGTCCATTAGAATTCCTGAAGACCTGGCTTTGACTGATTCAATGAAGGCTCTCAACGTGCCGATTTACACCTACGGGAATATAACAGCCGAGGACGTTAAAAATAAAAATCTACCAAGATATGGCTCAGTCGTAGGAGTTAGATTTTTGGACAAAGCGGTCTATCTTCCAAAAGGTTTACCTAAAGGAAAGGATGAAAGAGATCTTTCCGCAGCGAAAAAAGATTTAGAATCCGCAAGCAACGACGCGCAAAGGACTTTTGTCTCCGGAGAAGTATTAAGCAAGAGCAGTACAGATTCCTTAATTAAAAAATATGAAAACATGATCTCACGTACCGACGAAAACCAGCAAAATTTCAACAGCGAAAAAACTCGAATAGTCGCGGAGCTTGCAGCCCGAAATCGAGAATCTAAGGTTGCTCCACTTCTAAAGAAAATTTTTACCAAAGAAGACGGTGTTTTTATTCGTGCCGTTGCAATTTCTGGTTTAACGAATATTCCGTGGAAGGATCTGAAGCCCATGTTTCTGCAAATGCATTCGCAGGACGATAGTGGTTCTCGAAAAAATTCTTTACTAAACTTTAAGATCGGGATTCTGCGAGATCATCTCGACGATTCAGAGATTCGGAAAATACATGATGAGTTAGTAGCGCTTAGGCAGAAAGACGCTTATTTCGCCGACAAACCAAGCTGCGAAAAAGAGGCCTTCGATTGAACTTGGCGGACAGGGCGAGATTTGAACTCGCGTTACGGTTACCCGTAAACTCGCTTTCCAAGCGAGCGCCTTCAGCCGCTCAGCCACCTGTCCGGAATCGGAAAAAAGGGAATAACATCGGCTTTCTCGATTTGATAGCTGCGAACGAGCTAACGCGCCGTTCCCGGATTTTCGGACCCTGGCACCTAATCCGGCGGCAGCGCCTTGTTCACTGAGTCGGCGAGATCATGAAAGAAATCGGCCTGGCGGAACGACAACTTGCCCTTTTTTCCGGTGCGAGCGACTTCGTTCAAGTACTTGCACGCTTTATAAACGGGACCCGCAATTCGGGTCGACATCACATAGGCTTGTATCATCCACACCAACAAAAACGAAGCCGACACCGCAATCACGATAGTTGTTTTTAAGCGGCGCAATCGTTCAATCGATTCGATCACCATGCGATTAGGTTCACTGTCTGCCAAGGTTCCCAGCATCTGCGTGATTGAACTTTCGAAATAAACGTCGGCAATGGTGACCGCCCCCACAAAGACAATTGCAAACACCCCCGCATACACTAAAAGGTAGACTTGCAATGCGGGATTTACCAAAATCTGTCGGCGACGTTCTGTTTCCATAGACTAAGATTCTAGAGTAGGTGAAATCATGATTCAACAAGCCAGTCTAAATCTCTTTAAAGCCAAGTTGACCGCAAACAAAGTACCTTTGCCTGTAGCCCACGTTGTTTTGGGTTCGGGTTTTGGCCAGGCCTTGGCTGGTCTTTCGGCTGGCTCGCGGTCGGGCGAAACTTGGAAACAAGCCGCCGAAATTTCATTTAACGAAATCCCCGGTCTTTCGGGATCGACCGTGATGGATCACGCCGGCGCTTACCGGTTGTACGTTCACACCAAATCTAAAAAGTCCGTCTTATTTCAAATGGGTCGCATCCACGGTTACGAGGGGCACAGCCCCCAAGACGTCGTGCAAACCGTTTTGTTATCTCGATTTTTGGGCTGCGAAAATTACATTCTGACCAATGCCGCCGGTGGCTTGGACAAGAAAATGAAACCGGGCGAAGTGATGGTGATTTCGGATCAAATCAATTTGACCGGAATGAATCCCCTGTACGGGCCCAATCCAAAAAATCATTTGGGAAAAGAGTTCGGCCCCCGTTTTCCCGACATGGGAAATCTGTACGACAAAGAATGGCGAACCTCGCTCAAAAAAATCTTGAAAGAAAAAAAGATCAAACACCACGAGGGCGTCTACCTGGGACTGCAGGGACCCTCTTTTGAAACGCACGCCGAGGTCCGCTTGTTTTCTGCTTGGGGCGCAAAGTCCGTTGGCATGTCCACGGTCTGGGAGGCCATTGCTCTCAAACACGCGGGCGCACGCGTGGCGGGATTGTCGATGATCAGCAATCTAGGAGCCGGAATCGTTGAGCAATCCTTAAATCACGAAGACATCATTAAAACCTGCCGTTCGTCGGCAGCGCAGATTATCAACTGTGTCAGTCTGTTTTTAGAAAAAGAAATCCTATGAAAAAAAATTCAACCCAGTTCGATTTGGGTTTGCGTTGCGACTGGGCCGTTCCAATGAAAGACGGCAAAGCCGAGACTTTCGAAAACTTTTTTGTGGGCGTCACCGACGGAGTTATCAAAGAAGCCCGACCATTTAAAAATTCCGACGTTAACAATTGCAAAAAGTTTTTATCCAAACCCGGAATGGTTTTGATCCCTGGTTTAATCAATGGCCACACCCATCTGCCGATGACGCTTTTTCGCGGCATCGAAGATGATTCCGAGCTGGCGGTTTGGCTTTTTGAACGCATCTTGCCGCTCGAGTCCAAATTCATCTCTCCCGATTTCTGCAAAACCGGCATGGAGCTCGCGGCTTTGGAATGTCTGCGCTTTGGCACCACGACGGTGAATGAAATGTACTTTTTCCCTGAGCTCGGACTGAAAGTTTGGGACGAAGCCGGTCTGCGCGGGATTTTTTCCCAAGCCTTTGTTGATGGGCCGCTGCCAGAAGACAGTTTCTTAGGCCCCGATCGCCAGGGAAGATTTTTGAAACTTTTTGAAAAGTACAAAAATCACAAGCGATTGCGGGTCGGGATCGCGCCGCACGCGCCCTACACCTGCGGCGATGAGCTTTTAAAAGAACTGGCGGAATTGTCAGAAAAAACCAAGGCGTCTTTGCACATTCATTTGTCCGAAACGGCTTTCGAGGTCGAAGAATCCCTTCGCATTCACAAAATGCGGCCGGCCTTTCGGTTAGAAAAACTGGGGATCTTGGGCCCGCGAACCAATTGCGCCCATTCGGTTCACCTCAACGAGGAAGAAATTGCTTTGCTTGCAAAAACGAAAACCTCGATCATCTACAACCCGGATTCCAACGCAAAACTGGCTTCGGGCTTAGCTCCCATTCCGGCCTATTACAAAGCGGGAGTTCCCGTGGGCCTAGGCACCGATGGTTCGGCCAGCGCCAATGACTTGAGTCTTTTTGGGTCTATGGACTTGGGAGTAAAGTTGCAAAAGCTTTTCCACAAAAGCCCAACCGCCATGACCGCCGAACAAATCCTGCAGGCGGCCACTTGGAACGGAGCTCGGGCCATTGGGCTTGGGGACTTGATCGGGTCGATCGAAGTGGGAAAGCGTGCGGATTTTACCCTTGTTGATTTTAATTTCCCGCACTTGCAGCCCGTCAACAGTGTCGTGAGTCACTTGGTTTATTCGACCCAAGGGCTCGAAGTCGACACGGTCATTTGCGAAGGAAAAATTTTGCTCGAGAATAAAAAGTTTAAAAACCTGCGTTACGACACGGTTTACAAAAAAGCGGCAAAAATTAAAAATGAAATCAGAAAATATCTGCAGTCCCGGGGAGTCTAATCGTTTATGTCTGACGATTTAAATTGCCCCTGGGGTCCGATGAGCGATCAAGTCACCCGGCTCACTTGCGAAGCCTGGCAGTGCGGCTGGTTTCGCCAACCCAACAATATTCTATCGAGTTTTTTGTATGTGGGTATCGGCGCTCTGCTTTTTTATCAGTACCGAAAATTACAATATCCCCGATTGAAAACCTTTGCCCTGATGTCGGTCGCAATTGGTGCGGGATCGGTGCTCGCGCACTCGGGTGAAATCAGACCCACCGGATTTTTTGATTTTCTCTTTCAGTTTATTTTCTTTGGCTATCTGGCCCATTTGCGCTGGCCCCTGCCAAAAGCCAGGTTTAATAGAATAATCATCGCGCAAATTGCTTTGGCCTGTTTGAGCATGATTTGGATTCATCGGACCAACATTCCCTGGCTTGGATTTTTAACGGGTCAGGCTTTGTTCTTAGAGTTTCGTTATCTTAAAATCAACCGGCAGAAAATGGATCCTTCGCTATTCAAAGGAATCTTCTGTTTTTTTACTGGGCTCTTTTTCTTTGTTACCGATGTCTTTCGGATCGGTTGTGATCCCGACAATCATTTCTACCAGCCGCACGGACTGTGGCATTTAGGAACCGCTGTCGGACTTTATTTTGTGGCTCATTCGTACTCGCGTCCGGCAAATTCTTAAACAACGGGCATTTAAATCTCAGTTTTTGTGTCAAAAAAACCCAATCGGTTTTTAAATTTAAATATTCGAGTCATGTGAAATATAAAAAACCTGCGGCTTAATTTTGGTGTTACTGATCGAGGCAATCAATTTTCAATATTTTTTGAAATTGAATCGAAGGAGTTTTTCATGTCTGACAAAATGCACGATATCGTTGATACAGCCGCGGCAGCGGGAACTTTTAAAACACTTGTAGCTGCAGTAACTGCCGCTGGATTGGTCGACACACTAAAAGGATCTGGTCCTTTTACAGTTTTCGCTCCCAGCGATGCCGCTTTTGCAAAACTTCCTCCGGGAACTGTTGAGAGCCTGATTAAGCCTGAAAACAAAGCGAAGCTTGCAAGTATTTTAAAGTTTCACGTCATGTCTGGAAAAGTAATGGCTTCCGACGTCACTGGAAAAACTTTATCTCCGGCTTCCGTTCAGGGCGAAAACTTGAAAGTCGACGGCATGCACGGAGTTACAGTCAATGGTGCCAAAGTCACCACGGCTGATATCTCTTGCACCAACGGCGTGATCCACGTGATCGACACCGTTATTATGCCAACGCACTAGTTTTTAAGTGATTAAAATTTAGTTTGTGCAGCCGGGCTCACACTTTGTGGGCCCGAACTGTTTGATCGATCTTACCAAAAAGATTTTCGCCCCGAACGGACTCCATCCAAATCTCAACGCGGTCCCCGGCTTTCATAAACGGCGTCGTTGCTTTCCCAGTCTCAATCGTTTCAATCATCCGTTTTTCAACGATGCAACTTGAACCCATTTTTGGATCCTCGTTCGAAACGGTGCCAGACCCAATCAAGGTTCCCGCCACCAAGTTCCTGGTCTGCGCCGCGTGCGCAATCAGTTGCCCGAAATGAAAATGCATCGCGCCAGCAACAGCTTTACCAAAAAACGCATTGTTGAGCTTCACGTGCAAAGGCAGGTTCAATCGCCCCTGATTCCAGGCTTCGCCCAGTTCATCGATGGTGAGCGCAAAGGGAGACAAAGCTTTCGCTGGTTTGCTCGCAAAGAATCCAAACCCTTGTGCGAGCTCTGCGGGGATCAAACCACGCAAAGAGACGTCATTGATTAAAACGACCAGACGGATTTTTGTCAGGCATTCTTCGGGTGATGATCCCATGGGAACAAAATCACAGATCACTCCGACTTCGGCTTCCATGTCGGTTCCATCTGCGAAATCACGTTGGGGGATTTCATCATTGGGCGCCAAGAACTGCCCGCTTTCGGCTTGATACATCAACGGAACCGTCTCTAAGGTTTCCGGAAGCGGAGCGTTCCGAGCTTTGCGTACGAGTTTAATGTGGTGAATGAAACTTGAACCATCCGCAAAAAGCCAGGTGCGCGGAAGCACGGAATGCATTTGCTTTGGATCAATCGCAAAGGTCTTTCGCGCCGTTCCCGCCCGCAGTTCTTTATCCAAGCCTTTTAACTCGGGCTCAACGACCGACCAGTGCTCGATGGCTTCACGAAGATTCGGAATAATCATTGAAGCACTGACGCCGGTTTTTAAGTCCGGTGTAGCAATGATTAATTCCCCGTCCAAACTGGTTTTTGATTTCAGAGTACCAAGTTTCATTCGTTAAACCCCATCAATCAAAAGTGATCATTAAGTTGGCGGCAATGGCTCGTGGGTTTGT
>JAYUPS010000028.1:0-5360 GCA_043759945.1 Bdellovibrio sp. | reverse complement strand
GAGATTTTGTACTAAGTTATAAAATTTAAAACTTTGGCTCTGGGTGGAACTGCCGACGGCATGAGTGTCCAGGAAATTCGTTCGGCGCGAAAGCTCATGGATGTGTTGGAAGACGCGCTGGTTTTGAATCGCGGGGGCATGCGCTACTTGTTATTTCAGGGAACTGTCGGAGCCCGAACCAAGGACCAAGAAAAAGCTCTGCAAGCCAACATTCAACACTCCATTATGGAGATTTTGAAGCTCAATCCCACCGGAAGCCAGAAATACACTTTTTCAGATTTTCAACTTCTCGTGGAGCAGTTCAATGTCTATCTGGGCGACGCGCGCATCCTGAGCCAATTTTTGAGATGGTTTCCGTTCAGTCAAAGTATCAAAAGTTTATTTGTCGGTAGTGATCCCGAGATCGACAACGAAAAAGCTTGGTTTGATTACGTTCAGTGGGGATTGCGAGCTTACGCGATGGCCTTGGATTTCTTTTACAACATCCGAACTTTAAGTTTTGAGCAGCCCGAACATTGGGACACGGCTATTTTATGGGTGAACAATATTTTTGATTGGATTGATATCTCTCCGGCTATGAATCGCAGAGGGTCCCTCTCGATGATTTCGGTGAACGAAGTCTTAAAAGAAGTTATGCGTTCGGGACTTTTTAAAGCGGAGCTAGATTCCAATTTGGTGATCGAAACCGCTTGCCGAGCCGTCTTGAATCTTTTTGATGGTCCGGCCGGGCATCGTCGTCAATGTTTCGAGCTCGAGTCGCTTTCCAGTCAACATTACCGTTACCTAAAATTTGAATGGACGACATGGATGCTGGCGCAAAAACAGATTAACCGGAGCTTCGCAAAGTCTCGGGTGGTCACCTGGGGTGAATTTAAAAATCAATTGAAAGTCTTTAATCCGGGGGATTTTATTTCGGGGTTAAAGATACGCGAAACCGAAAAATCGGCGCTGGTGCAGACCTACGCCGAATGGCGCCAATCCATTGATCGAGCGCTACCCATTCTTTGGAATCCGGACAATCGTTTGTCCGTGAAGCGCGCGGCGCTTTCTGATCCCATCGGGTTTGGTGGAATGTCGGTCGCTAACACGATTCGCAGCGTGACGCGATTTATCTTGCGCGGTTACGGCGAGGGCGCGGGCACCAATGTTTATACCTATAAAATCAGTCAAGATTCTTTTGTGAATCTCGAGAGTGATTTCCAAAAAATTGGAGTCGCCGTTCGATTTTTAGATAGTCGGAATGGCTCCACGGCAAAGCGCACGTTCAAAGAAGCTAATTTCCTGACTTTTTCTGGGGATGGCGACGACGCGTTGACGGCTCAAGAACTTTTTGAAGTCGTTAATATCTTGCTGAGCGCCGGTCATCAAATTGCTAGTCAAATTTTTGCCCAAGCCTTGAAAGAAAATTGTGGAACCGGACAGATGGACGTGGCCTTTGAAAAGCCGTACTTAAAAGAAGAGTGTTTCCGCAAGACATTTAGCGACGGATTCAACAAGTTTTTTAATTCCGCCCCGGGTTTGGTGTCACTAAGAATGAATTTGGCAGGTAACAAAATTCTTGCGGAAATGGACAAAAACCTGTTTGGACTTTCCCGTTCAGAGTTCAGCGTTGAAAATTTGGTCGAATATTCAGAGATTCGCACGATGGTGGCCGTTTTGCTTTACGCCGAAGTTTTGCGCGTTGCTTACGACACGGACGAAAGTTTGAAGCTTTCCGAAAAAGAAGTGGTGTTGGCTGCGCCCCGGTTTAGACAATTCATCGTCGAGCAAAGTCCGGTCGGCACTCATGCCGCTGAAAACATTTTCTTGTGCTTGATCTTTAAGCAAGTGAAGCCGGGGCTCAATTGGAGATCTGCGGGTTGCGTGAAGAATTCAATCTTTGGCTACGGCGAAGTGATGGTGCCGGAGCTCGTAAAAGTTCTCGCCCTGTTAAAGCAAGATATGGTTAAATAGCCCTGAAGTGAACCTACGCTGGATATTCCTCGCTTACTCTGCGCTTTTTGTTTTTGGGCTTTCCGACAATATTCGGGGCCCCATCTATCCTGAGCTGCTCACCCATTTTCAGATTACCCACGCCGAGGGCTCCTGGTTTTTTGCTTTGGTTTCTTTTATGAGTGTGCTTTCCGCGGTCCTGGCGCCGTCCCTGATTTCAAAGTGGGGTCACATCCCAGTTCTGCGCCTGAATCTGGCGCTGATGGTGGCCTCGCAATTTATTTTTGCGACCGCCAATCACTTTTTGGTTATTTTGATGGGATCCGTTCTCTATGGGCTCGGTGTGGGCTGCTTGTCGGTCGTGCAAAACGTTATGGTTTTACTCGGAAGTGAACCTAAACATCACCAGAAATTTCAAAGCGCGCTCCACGCCTGCTACGGCGCTGCTTCGCTCTTGGCGCCTTTGTTGGTCATATTTTTCGCACGTCAATTCTTTTCGTGGCAAACCAGTTTTGCATTTTCTGGATTTTTGATTTTTGTTTTGTTCTTGGTGAGCTTTGTTCCCTGGACCGGTGGAATCGACTCTTCCGAGAAAACTCTTAAAAAAACAGTCTCCCCGCGAAGTTTTTGGACCCTCGAAGAAACCTACTTTGCGGCGATTTTGGGTATTTATGTTGGTCTGGAAGTTCTGGTGGGTACTCGGCTGGCCAGTTACATGCGGGAACAGATGCAGATGGATCTTCAAAGCTCCAGTCTGATGGTTATGGCATTTTTCTCAGGCCTGTTGCTCGGTCGTTTGCTTTTTGTCGTGTGGCAACCGCGGTGGAATCTGAGCCAACAATTAATAACAAGCATGACCCTGGTGGTGCTGAGCATGGGACTGAGCGTGGTCGTTTGGCCTCCATTGATTCTGGTTTCCGGATTTTTTATGGCGCCGTTTTATCCCATCATGATGACCGGAGTGGGGCGCCTGTTTCCCCATCGGATGGAGGAAAATATGGCCCTCTGCAATGCTCTGCAGGGCATCACGCTGGTTTTGGTACATACCTTTGTTGGATTTATTTCCGATTGGGCTGGTTTAAAGGCCGCCATGGGATTCGGAATTGTTTTATCGCTCGTGACAATCCTTATGCTGAGCCTTTATTCTCGACTTTTCAAACGGGTGTTTGAATAGGAGAATCATGGCTTCAATCCCGATCGTGCGCTTTGACAAAGTCTCCAAATCTTACGGCAAGGTCATGGCCCTTCGGCAACTTTCTTTCGAAGTCCGCCCGGGCGAAATATTAGCTTTTCTGGGGCCCAACGGTGCGGGCAAAAGCACGACGCTGCAGTGCCTGATGGGACTTCGTCGGCCCACATTTGGTTCCATAAAAATTTTTGGCGGATCTCCCTATGACCTGAATGTGCGTCGAAAAATCGGGGTGACCCCGCAAGATTTGGATTTTCCGCCGCAATTAAAGGTTCGCGAGATTTTAAACATGGTGGGAAGGGCCTACCGCGCCGAAGTGGATTCCGAAATTTTAGCGATGCTGGATTTAGAATCCTTCATGGAACGTCGGTCGGCTGGCATGAGTGGGGGAGAACGTCGACGTCTGGGGTTGGCTTGCGCCGTCCTGTCCCGGCCCGAGCTGTTGGTGCTCGATGAGCCCACCACGGGACTGGATGTCGAATCTCGTCGGCTGTTATGGGATGTCATCTTGCTCATGCAGAAAAAAGGCACCACCATTTTGCTCACAACCCATTATCTGGAAGAGGTCGAGCGGTTGGCCCACCGGGTGATCGTCATTGACCAAGGCACCAGTCTTTTTCAGGGAAGTGTTGCCGAGATAAAAAGTTCCGTGGATTTCCGCAAAATTGAATTTGAATCAAAAATTTCGGATCTGCCCTTGGGAATTACTTTTGATAGTAAAGAGCGACGCGGGGACCAATGGACTTTGTGGTCGCGGTTGTCCGACGAAACCGTGCGCGGTTTGGTTTCGAGCGAAATGCCCTACCAACATTTGACCATCACCGGAGCTTCGCTCGAAGAAGCTTTTGTTCAATTGCGCAAAAACCCGAGCCCAGGAAATCTTTCATGACTTCTTTTTTGTTTTATATTCGCCTGGCGATTTTAGAAACTTTGCGGCAGCCAACTTACGTGGTGACGACCCTGGTATTTCCTTCGATGTTTTTTTTATTTTTTGGCGTGCCCAACGCCCGTGATGCCGACTCTTCGGCGCTTTTGACCGGCTCGTTTGCATCTTTCGGGGTTCTGGGAGTGGTTCTTTTTCAAATGACCGTGGGCGTAGCCCAAGAGCGCGCCAGTTTTTGGCATCAATATCAG
The DNA here is from genome assembly GCA_043759945.1 of Bdellovibrio sp. Taxonomy (GTDB): domain Bacteria; phylum Bdellovibrionota; class Bdellovibrionia; order Bdellovibrionales; family Bdellovibrionaceae; genus JAYUPS01. Next base: position 1,105 of record JAYUPS010000028.1, on the reverse strand, counting down.
CGCACGTGGCCTTTGCGCCCGATGATTTTTTTGGTGGCCCGATTGGTCTCGGGTCTTTTTTTAGCGCTCCTGACCGTGGGGCTCGTGCTCGTGACGGCCTCGATGACGACCGAATTGGATTTCCAGCTGGGCCAAACGATTTTGTTTTTCTTAACGGTGATCTTGGGCGGAATTCCATTTGCGGCTCTCGGCGTATTTTTAGGGACGATCACCACGCCACGATCGGCCGTCCCGGTTGCTAATTTATTTTATTTGCCCTTGTCATTTGCGGGGGGTTTGTGGATTCCGCCCGGGGCGCTTTCAGAAAAAGTCCAAGAGTTCTCAAGTTATTTGCCAACGCGGGCTTACGGAGAAATTGTCTGGGCCTTGGTCAATCACAATCCGCTGGAAAGCAAGTGGATCGCCAGCCACCTGGGCTACTCGGTGTTGTTTTTGGGGTTGGCCGTTTGGGCTCACAAACGCGACGAAGGTGCGCGCTTTGGTTGAAGTTTTTGTTAGCTGTGCCATTCACACCGAAAAATACGTCCTGGCCGAGCTCGAAGAGGTCTTGCCGTTCTGTTTGAACGCGGACGGATCCTTTTTTTCAGGGAGCTATGAAATTATCGAAGTTCTTCCGGGGGGAATTCGTCTTTCTGTTGATTTAATCATCGGTCTGCAATTGAACTCTTGGCTTCGAACCGCCAACCGAGTTTTGATTCGATTGGCTCAGTTTCGTGCGGGACCCTGGCCCGAGATTCGCGAAAAATTAAAAAAAGTGGAGCTTAAATCTTGGTTGGGATCTTTGCCTTTTGAATTGCAAGTGGATGCCGAGCGCTGCAAGACTTCGAACGAAAAATATTTGCGGAAAATGTGCGGGGAGCTTTGGAAGGTTTCCGAAACGGCCACCCAAAAACTGTACCTGCGCGGTCAAAACGATGCGTGGACCTTGTCATTGGATTCCACCGGCGAGCATTTGCACCGACGTGGGGTGCGAACCAAGATTGGCCCGGCTCCGATCCGAGAGACTTTGGCCGCTTTATCTTTGAGAATTTTGACCGAAGGAACTTCAAGATCTGCTTTAACTAAAATCGTCTTGGTGGATCCCATGGCGGGTTCGGGGACTTTT
>JAYUPS010000027.1:0-5369 GCA_043759945.1 Bdellovibrio sp. | reverse complement strand
TTGTCTCAACTTGACAATCCCCCGACCGATATCAAATTCTGTTTGGGCCGGGTGTATCATCTTCGACCTTAGTCTGTATCCCCCGGTAGGGAAAAGTGAGACAATGGCAGTATGAAGTTACCAATTAAGAATCTCAATGCAGGACTGGGAAACATTATGATCAACAGCATGAGTGGACAGGAGTCCCATTCAAACAACGGGGACGACGGCTCTTCGGCGGCCCCGACCCGCGGCGTGGTTGACACACTCCCTCGCGTAGAAACTCCACGTCTCTATAAAGTAGTTTTGTTAAATGACGATTTTACGCCGATGGACTTCGTGGTCTTGGTCATTAAACGGTTTTTTGTAAAAACCGACGAAGAGGCCACAAAAATAATGCTCGACGTGCATCAACAGGGAGCCGGACTTGCGGGCATTTTTTCGCTGGAAGCTGCGGAAATGAAGGTCATGCAGGTCAACCAGTTTGCCCGGCAGAACCAGCACCCTTTAAAATGCACAATGGAACCAGAAACCACCTAAGGGAGGCCATGATTATGTTATCCCGAGATTTAGAACGACGAATGGCTGAAGCCGCCGAAGAAGCCAAACAGGGACGCTGCGAATTTGTGACCTTGGAACATATCCTGTTGGCCGTTTCTGGATCGCCCGAAGCGAACCAGATTTTTTCCGCCGCAGGGCTGGAAGTGACGCGCTTAAAAACAGAGCTGCGTGAATCCATTCAAAAGCATTGTCCCCAAATTACGGTGGAACAATTGGGAGCCTACGGAGGTTTTGAATCCTGGCAGCCCGAGTTTACATTGGCTTGTCATCGTTTGATCCAAAGAGCAGCCCTGCAAGTGCGCAGCGCCGGCAAAAGTCAGATCACCGAAGGTCATCTGCTGGTGGCCCTTTTTTACGAACCGGACTCGCACGCCGTTTTTGCTTTAGCAAAACAAGGACTCACGCAATTTGACGTCGTGAATTTCATTTCTCACGGTGTTGAAAAAGACACTGACGAGAGCAAACAGATTTCGGGCCCCCGCACCGACGTGGATGGGCTTCCGATGGACGAGAGCAAAACGTCTCCGCTCGAAAATTTTTGCGTTAACTTAAATGAAAAAGCCGAACAAGGGAAAACCGATCCTTTGGTGGGACGATCGGATGTCGTCGAGCGCGTGATGCAAGTCCTGTGTCGAAGAACGAAAAACAATCCGCTTTTAATCGGCGAACCGGGCGTGGGTAAAACCGCGATTGCCGAGGGCTTAGCCGCGCTGATTGTAAAAAAAGAAGTTCCTGAAGCTTTGGCTGACAAAGTGATTTATTCCTTGGATTTGGGATCTTTGGTGGCGGGCACGAAATTCCGCGGGGATTTCGAAGGCCGACTCAAGGGGATCATTAAAGAAATCAAAAAGAGAAAAAATGCGATTTTATTTATTGATGAAATCCACACGATCGTGGGCGCGGGTTCGACCAGCGGCGGTTCGATGGATGCTTCGAACTTGCTGAAGCCAGTATTAGCCAACGGTGGACTGAGCTGCATCGGTTCAACAACTTTCACCGAGTACCGGCAACATTTCGAAAAAGACCGGGCTCTGAACCGTCGCTTCCAACGGATTGACGTGAAAGAACCAAGTCCGGCAGAAGCCGTCGAAATTCTAAAGGGTCTTCGCCCTGGCTTCGAAGAACATCACAATGTTAAAATTAACGACGAAGCTTTGACGGCCGCGGTGGAATTGTCCGTGCGTTATTTGCAAAACAAACTTTTGCCAGACAAAGCCATCGATGTGGTCGACGAGGCCGGCGCCAACGCGAGATTAAAGGGTTTAAAAGGCATTCAGATCACGCCGAAAGAAATCGAAGAAACTATTGCCAAAATGGCTCAGATTCCGGCGACCACCATTTCGCACAGTGAGCTTGATCAATTGAAAGACTTGGATAAAAAATTAAAATCCGTGATTTACGGACAAGACGAAGCCATCGATCGCCTGGTGGCGAGCATCAAGTATTCTCGTTCGGGTCTGGGCCGAGAGAACAAGCCCATCGGTTCCTTTTTATTCACGGGTCCCACGGGCGTCGGTAAAACTGAAGTTTGCAGACAGCTGGCATTAACCATGGGAATTCCTTTCTTGCGTTTTGACATGTCCGAATACATGGAAAAGCACACCGTGGCGCGGTTGGTGGGAGCACCCCCGGGCTACGTTGGTTACGAAGAGGGCGGTCAGCTGACCGAACAAATCAACAAGGCCCCTTACTCGGTCCTGCTTTTTGATGAAATGGAAAAAGCCCACCCGGATATTTACAACATTTTGTTGCAAGTCATGGATGCAGGTCGTTTGACCGACGCCAACGGACGCACGGTGGATTTTAGAAACGTTATTATCGTTATGACTTCCAACGCTGGAGCGATTGACGTAGCCAAGGGTTCGATTGGCTTGGTTGAAACCTCGCGCAAAGGCATTTCGATGGACGCATTGAAGAAAGTGTTTGCGCCCGAGTTTTTGAATCGCTTGGATGCGGTGGTTACTTTTGGCGACCTGGACGAAAACATGATTTTGCGAGTGGCACAAAAATTTATCGGCGAGTTGCAGGAACAGTTGCACAAGAAAAATGTCGAGCTTTACGTATCAAATGCCGTGACGAGCTGGCTTTCGAAAAAAGGTTACGACAAAGTCTTTGGGGCTAGGCCTATGGCGCGCGTGGTGGATGAGCAATTAAAACGCCCGCTGGCTGATGAGCTGCTTTTCGGTAAGCTTAAAAAAGGCGGTCGCGTCCAGATTGAAATGAACACGGGCACTGATACCAAAGTGGAACCACTTAAATTTGAATTTATTCCCGCGCTCGTTCCAGCATAATCCCCCGCATAATTTCCGGCTTGACCAGCCGACAACCGTTCTCACTATGTAATTAAGATTGCTTGTGGTATTTCTATACAAGTTAGCAAAGTCTAACGGAGGAATGAAAATGCAGTATTTTAAGCGAATCGGTTTGTTTTTACTGACGAATATTTTGGTTGTCGCCACGATCAGTATTTTCCTGAACGTCGTCTTGCCGTTGCTTGGATTTAATCTAGATCCGGCATCGATTGGCGCCTTGATGGTGTTTTCATTGGTTTGGGGTTTTGGCGGAGCTTTGATTTCACTCCAAATCTCGCGCTGGATGGCGAAGCGTGCGATGGGCGTTAAGCTCATCGATCCCTCACGCGCCACGGCTCAAGAAATGGAAATTTACGCGATGGTCGAGCGCATTTCCCGCACGGCCAATCTTCCCAAAATGCCCGAGGTCGGAATTTACGAAGCTCCGGACGTGAACGCGTTTGCAACCGGACCCTCGAAGAAACGCTCCCTTGTTGCCGTTAGCACTGGATTACTAAACACGATGAACAAAAATGAAATCGAAGGCGTCATCGGGCACGAAATCGCCCATATTGCCAACGGTGACATGGTGACCATGGCCTTGATTCAAGGGGTTGTGAACTCGTTCGTCATTTTCTTCTCGCGCATTATTGCGCGAATTGCGGCTAGCAACGTCGACAGCAAAAGTGCTTTCATGGTGCAGATGTTGGTCAGCATCGTTTTAGATATCGTGTTTAGTATCTTGGGCTCGATCGTGGTTGCGTATTTTTCGCGGATGCGAGAATTCCGTGCCGACCGCGGGGGCGCCGAATTTACGGGTCGCGAGAAAATGATCGCGGGTCTGCGACGCTTGCAATCGGTGTACGACCGCATGGAACCCGATTCAGGTTCGATGCAGACAATGAAAATTTCGAGCAAACCAGGTGGCATTATGGCATTTTTCAGCACGCATCCCCCCTTGGAGCTGCGCATTCAACGTTTGCAAGAAATGACCATCGTCCGGTAAGTCCGGTAATAACAACGGCTCTGTAGGGAGGCCTCTGGGAGGCCGACCAACATAAGGACATAAGGTCATAAGGTCTAGAAAAGCCAAGGTTGCCGATTGAAAGATCAGTAACCTTGGTTAAACTTTAAGAATGAACAAGTATTGGATCTTCTTCGCTTTTGTCTTTGGCGCCATCGCTTCATTTTTTGCCACAAATGCTTATTTTAATTCGATTAAATCCGCGGAAGAACCAGCCCGCCCGGTCCCACGGGTTTCCCTCCCCTCGGCGGGGGCTCAGGAATTAGTTCGCCCGGCTGATACCGATGCTTACAACGATAGTTACACCGATAGTTACACAGAGGCTTACAAAGCGGCCCTAAAAAATCCTGCAAAGCCTGAGTCCTGCAACAAATTTATTGAGCTTTCAAAAAAAGAAAGTTTTTCGCTCCGGAAACTTGCAAGCCTGCGGGCTTCTTTGAATTGTACTGAAAAAGAAACTCCGTCTTTAGATTCCATTACTGAATCTTATTACTCGGCCCTAAAACAGGAAGCCGAAGTAAAGCGCACAGAAAAATCAGGAACACCCCAAGAACGAATCGAAGCCCTGACCCGGTATTCGAGCCAAATGAAGACGTTGGGCGAACGAGTTAAGGTTTTGCAGAACGCAAAAACTATCGCGGTGAAAAATAAACTCACGCCACTGGTTGAAAGCTTGGATGCAGAAATTCAAAAGCACGCTCCCCGCCTGCGCGTGAAACCTATCCCCGAAGAGTATTTGGAAGTTGGTCAAGATTTTATCTCTGCCCGCGAGTTTGACAAGGGTCGGGGCTACTTAAAAAAAGTTTTCTCCAACAAGAAGCTGTCATTTGAGCAACGCCGAAAAGCTCATCAAGCCTTTCGCAACAGTTATAAAACCGAACAAGACAAGAAAACCCATCTCAAAGAGGCCCAAGTTTATTTCGATTGGCTGGTGCAAAGCAAAGAATCCAAGTTTGCAGTGGACGCCGGTATTTATTTAGCGCGGGCCTACTGGACCGAGGGACAACAATCCAAGGGCGAAGCCATCTTGGCCGATGTTGAGAAAAAATTTGCCGGCAAAGCCAAACTGGATGAAATCAATTTCTTGCGGGGACGCATGAAAGAAGAAGATAAAAAATACGCCGAGGCCGTGACTTTTTATGACCAAACGATAAAGGGCGCAAAGGCCGCTCCGGTCGGAATCAAAGCGGCCTTTGGTAAAGCCTGGAGCTTGATGCAGCTTCAGAAATACAAAGAAGCCGCCGAGGAATTCGGTAAGACTTCGGAACTGGCCGTCGAAGTGCCTGATCAAATCAAAGCAAAATTTTGGCAAGCGCGAAATTTGGCCAAAGATGGCAACACCGAGGGTTCCGTAACTCTTTTAAACCAAATCACTCAAGAAGACCCTTTGGGTTTTTACGGATTACTAGCTTACCGGGATTTAAAATTGGAAATTCCATCCATCGAGTCTCTGCAGAAAAAAGCCGTGAAAGCGGGCGCGGCCAACCTGGAAGTCCGCTCAGTCAGCCAACCGG
>JAYUPS010000026.1:0-2219 GCA_043759945.1 Bdellovibrio sp. | reverse complement strand
TCGTTCGAGCGGCGCTCTGACGGCAGGGATAGTTAATGACATCAATTCACCGATCGCAAAATCTGCCGAATACTGTTTGAGCCAGCACGCGGGGTTCGAGACAGGACTTGCGGCCACCAAAACTGTCCTTTGCACAAAAGCCGTGATCGCCAGACTGGCTGCAGAGTGGTCCCAAGATAGAAATTTACTGCAGGGTTTGCGGGATTTGCCGGATCACTTGGAATACGCCGCTCAAGCCGGACTAAAGCTTGATGAAAATCTTCTTCAGGGCGTTTCCAACGTCTATGTGGTGTCGAGGGGTTTAGGCAGTGGTGCGGCCTTGGAAATGGGTTTGAAGATCAAAGAGACTTGCGGCCTGCACGCTGAAGCATTTTCCTCGGCAGAAGTCCGTCATGGCCCCCGAGAGATCGTTGATAAGAACTTTGCCGTGATTGCATTAGCTCTTCCGGGGTCGGGACAAGAAGATGTCATCGAGCTTGCTAAGGAGTTAAAAGATCAGGGGGCAAAGATAATTTTAGTAGCGCCTTCGTCGGCTAATCCCACTTTCGCTCTGCCAGAAATAAGAGAAACTCGCCTGCTGCCCATCGTGGCGCTCCAAATGCTCTATCCTTGGTTTGCGCGCGTTTCGGTAGCGATGGGAAGAAATCCGGACCAGCCCCAGCGACTAAAGAGCAAAATCATTCATACAATTTAAATTATTTTACCAGGTAGATCCGGGACATTTTGCCCGTGCTAAAGCCCATATTCTCGAAATATTTCGACTGATCACCGAAAGAAGTAAAAATATCAATTTTACGATCAGTGATGGCTGAGCCTATATCGATCGCGTTGAAATAGCCATCATGAATACTGCCGTCCGGTAGAACGGCGCCTTTGGCGGCTGGGATATAAAGTCTGGAGCCGATGGGGATCACCGTAGGATCAATGGCCGCAGACCGAAATGGAACCAAAGGGATGTCCTCAAATCCGTAGCCGTAAGGAGCCTCGGGACCACACCAACGCCAGCGAATTTCGGTCGATCCATCGGGCTTGGTCAAACGGGCCTTGAAGTTGACGAGCTTTCCATTGAGCAGTAGTCCAGTGCCTTCCATGCGAAGTTCGGCATAGTAGGAATTGGAGACCTGAGCCAAAACTTTTTCGTTGATGTCGAGCAAGTCATTTGTTTTTGGCTGACCGTCGTTCTTCTCTAGGGCAATCCAATAAAATGAGGGACGAAATAAACCTAAATCGACCAATGACTCTGGGCCGGGAGACTTTGCACTGGCCGATGAAAAATACACAAGGAGCAACGTCAATAGTGCAATAGCTAACTTCATTTAAATTCGTTCCTCCATGAACTTACGTAATTTCGACTTTGCAAAAAACCCAGGGGTTCATAATATTTAAATGCATTTGTCCAATCTATACAAATTCGATCTACTTGGTTCTGACGAAGGGCTTGCAACACCAATCCCAGCAGAATCTTTCCGGAACCCTGACCCCGCGAACTTTGGGCCACGCCGATCGGGCCCAAAGCACCGTCTGACTTATCCCAAGTATTATTTTCGGCAATAGGTAGACGAAGGGCTGCCGGCGTCCAAGCCATCGTGTCCAAGGACCTGCCACGGTGAGAAAGGCGGGCAAATCCGACTATATCTTTTTTGTTTTGGTAGAGGATCATCCACCAAGCCCGTTGGGTGTCCGTTCGCTTCCTCCAAGACTTAAATTCGCGCGGCCAACGACCCGGAAATTCTTTTTCCAAAAAAGTAGAGAGAACTTCATGGTCGAAAGCGGTTTCCAAATTGCGTAAAGTTAATTTTTTTGATTCGGCGCTGGCTAACGAGTCTTGGACGTAATGGTCAACTAAAGTAGTATTCAAGGATCCCGTAAAGTCGGCAACCCGGCTTGTTTCGAAACCGGACTCTTGGACAGCCAAAATAAGCATCTGATCAGTCTCGGGAATGCCCGGCAGGAAATGAAACTCGTCCGCACCGAAAAAAAGCTTTTCTTTTTTTAACTGACGGCTCAGCTTTATAAGTTCGCCGACGAATTGAATATTCTTCCCGGGCGAAATCTGACCCCACAAAGATAAGAAAAGATTTTTTTTTGAAATCCCAAAAGCCACTCCGGCCGGAGTGGCTGATGCAACCAGGCAACTCACACCGGCCACAGGTGCCAACTGGTATTTTAAAAGGGATTGTTTTTCTAGGTTCCATTTCAAATCACAAAATCGAATTTGA
>JAYUPS010000025.1:0-15320 GCA_043759945.1 Bdellovibrio sp. | reverse complement strand
ACAACCGGAACCACGGTCATTTTGGTCGACCATTCCGGAAAAGTCCGAGGCAAAGCTAGCCAGGATTATGCTCAAATCTACCCCAAGCCAGGCTGGGTCGAGCATGACCCCGAAGTAATTTGGAAAACCGTCGAGACCGCAACGGCGGCCGCACTGAAAGAGTCGCAGATTTCTCCGCAGCACATCCGAGCCATCGGTATCACAAATCAGCGCGAAACGGTGGTCGCATGGGATGCGACGACCGGCCGTACGCTGTACAACGCGATCGTTTGGCAATGCCGACGCACGACCGACTTCTGTTCACGCTTAAAGAAAAGAAAAGGGCTCGAGGCTAAGATTCGAGCCCAGACCGGTTTGGTTTTGGATCCCTACTTCTCGGGTACTAAAATGAACTGGCTGCTGAATAATGTCGAGGCCGTTAAATCCGCGCAGAAGTCCAAACGTTTAAAATTCGGCACCATTGATTGTTTTTTATTAAATCGCCTGACCGCCGGCAAAGCGCATCGCACGGATGTCACCAACGCCAGTCGAACTCTGCTGATGGATCTAAAGACCACGAGCTGGAGCCCGAATCTGCTGCGACTTTTTGGCATACCCATCGAGAGCCTGCCTGAAATTTCAGATTCTGCCGGAATTTTCGGTCACACCGAAGGGCTCGGATTTTTACCAGACGGAATTCCTATCGCGGGAATGGCGGGGGATCAGCAAGCCGCCTTGTTTGGACAAGCCGCATTTTCGGTGGGCGAGGCCAAATGCACTTTCGGCACGGGTTCTTTTATGCTTATGAACATCGGAGAAAAACCTAAAGTTTCGAAATATGGTTTACTAACGACCGTGGCTTGGCGTTTGCCGGGTGGAAAAACCACCTATGCCCTTGAAGGTAGCGCTTACATTTGTGGAGCCGCGGTTCAATGGTTGCGGGATGGTCTTGGCATCATTCAAAAGAGTGAACAGGTCGAAACGCTGGCCATGAAGGTTCCCGATACGGGCGGAGTGCATTTTGTTCCCGCGCTCACGGGATTGGGAGCACCTTACTGGTGGCCCGAAGCTCGCGGGGTGATCTGCGGCCTGACACGGGGTTCAACGGCAGCCCATCTGGCGCGGGCAACCCTTGAAGGCATGGCCTTTCAAAATGTCGAGATTTTGCGGGCGATGGAAAAAGATGTGGGGAAAAAAATTAAATCTCTGCGGGTCGACGGAGGAGCCACAGAAAATAATTTGCTCATGCAGCTTCAGGCTGATTTTTTGGGGGCTCGCACGGAGCGTCCGGTAAATATAGAGACCACTTCATTGGGCGCGGCCTTTCTTGCGGGGCTGGGAATTGGCTACTGGAAAGGACTTCCGGAGCTTCGCAAAACCTGGGCGTTGCAAAAAGCCTTTGTTCCGGAGCTCGCCGCAAAGGCCCGTGAAATTCGCCTGAAGGCTTGGCAAAAAGCGGTCAGGTCCACCGGCGGAAAGTAATTACGTGCGTCCGTGCCCGCTCAGTTTTGAAAGAACCTCGTTCATATGGCGGATGCGTCCCGCAAAGCTTTGCAGCATGGCATTTGCCCAGGTCGGAAGTTCCGAGAGCAATTGTTGGTAGCCTTTCTCGGAAATACGAATCACCACCGATTCGGTCACCGCTTGGGCCGAAGCCGATCTTGGCTTTCTTTCTAAGAAAGCGAATTCACCAAAAGACTCGCTTTTGTTAACTGTAACAATGTCCAGACGTTTGCCCATTTTATCTTTTGTAAAAATAGCAACCTGTCCGTCTTCAACGATGTAGAAGTGGTAATCGATATCACCTTCGAAAAAAATGTATTCGCCGGCCTTGTATTGTTCGCGAACAACTTCTTTATCATCCATATTTACCACCCTCGCAGGATCGCTTTAGTTTGCGGATTTTTAGACACTTTGGGAAATATTATCTCAGGACGCGCCCAAACAAGACTCAAGTCCTGCCCGCGGGTTGTCAAAAATCGGAGTTGGTTTTCGACTTTGCCATGGTTTCTCTGACGGTTCCTGGATAAGCTGAAAGCTGATTCAAGGACGAAATCAATGAACAAATTTGCGAAAATTTTCCCGTTAAACTTCCCTTTAATTTTGGCGATCTTACTTTCTGTCGGGTCCGCTAAATCATTTGCCCAGAACTCGGATAAAAAAGGCACCGTTCCGCCTTTGAAAGAACTTTTTGCTCAGGCCAAATGGGACGAGGTTCTGCGTCGGACGGAAAAAGAAAATGGATCCCTAAAGCCCGAGGAACAGGGCTTTCAGCTTTTGGCGCGGGCGATGGCTCTTTATCAGAAAAAGTCATGGCTGCAACTTGCGAAAGTGGCCGCCAACGTTAAAACCAAAACCAGTGTGTGGGACGATTATGCCGATTACTATATGGCCGAAGCTTTTTACAATTTAAATCGGTATCGGGATGCTCGCGAAGCCATCGATAAAATTAAAAAAGATCGCACCAATCAAAAACTTTTCACCGACGCCCAAGTCTTGAATGCTAAAGTGGTTCTGGCCGAGGGACGTTTTACCGAAGCAAAGCTTGTGCTATCCAAATTTGAAAAAAGCATGCGCAATCAGCCGGAATTCCCATCGATTCTGTGGGAGGTCGCCCGCGCGGAAAAAGGTTTAAAAAATCAGGGCGGTTTTTGCGGCCGCCTGATGAAACTCTATAAAGATTACCCGGACTCAGACGTGGTGAAAAACTGGGGGCCATTTTTTGATGAGAACAAATTCGAGTCTCGCGAAACGATGTGTTCTTTTGGATGGGCCGATCTGCAAAGTCGAATAAAAAGTTTGTTGCGGGCGGGTCTAGTGGATAAAGCCAAAAAAGAAGTTGATGCCGTGGTTCAGCGGGCCCAAGGACAAAAAACTTATGAGATCGATCGCATACGAGCTCATTTCATGGTCCACGAGGGCGAAGTGAATGCGGCGATGGATTTGATGGCGCCTTACTTTCAAGATCGTCAAACGGACGCTTCTTATTTGAATTTGATGGCTTCGGCGGCGGCCCGTGCCGGTGATTCCTCGACGGCTATTGGAACCTACCAAAAAATTTACAAACTTTCTCCGGGATCAAAAATGGGCCGCCAGGCTCTTTTTCAGGCCGCGTTCTTAAGTTACCAGTTTCAAGACTACGACGGTGCCACCCGGCGCTTTCGGGAATTTTTGGGTAAACACAAGGGTTCGGGTCTGTCCGTCGATGCGGAATGGCATTTGTCGTGGATTTCTTATTTGAAAAACGACTATTCCAAAGCCCTCGAGGGTTTTGCCGCTTTGAAAAGTCGCCTGACTCGAAAACGTTCTAGCAATCGCAGCCAAACCGTGGAGCGCATCGATTATTGGACCGCGATGGCGCATTTGAAACTTAAAAATTACAAGGAAGCCCGTCCTCTGTTCGACGAAATCGCAAAGTCCGGCAGTGGCGACGCTTACTATTCGCTGGCGGCCAAAGAGCGATTAAAGCAACTGAATGAGCCGAAGCTGACGGAACCCGAGGTTCCCGTAAAAATGGTAAAGACGCCGCCGAGCTCCCGATGGTTGGCCTTCGTGAATCAAACGCCGGTTCAGAGTCCCTGGAAATCGATGCTGACGGCCTTTGATAATTCGCGTCGCTGGGCAAAAGCCAGCCCGCGAACCAACGAAGCCGAAGGCGAAACGGAAGAAACGATGACGGCCACAACCTCGCTCGAAGGGGTTCCGCAAGTGGACGACAGTGAGTCTGAAGAAGCGGTCTCCGAGGTCGTCGCCACGATTGCTGAGCCCGAGGCCACCGAGGAAGACAAGTCCATTCCGCTCTCCAGTTCCCAAGATCCCCGGATCGTTCAGCGCTTAGAACGTGCTCGTCAACTGATTGCTTTGGATATGCAAGACTACGCTAAATGGGAACTTTACGAAATCGAGCGCCGGACTTCGAACAAGGATTACCTCAAAGCGCTGATGACCGAATACGAAAAAGTCGGTCACTTTAACCGGTCTTCGCGAATAGCTACAGACTCATTCGGGGCGATTCGACGGAGCGGCGGCATCGAAGGCCAACGAAATTTTTGGGAGAAAGCTTATCCCAAAGCGCACGTGCAATACGTCTCCGAGTATTCTCGCAAATTCGGAATTCCGCCCGAAATGGTTTGGGCTATTATGCGGGCCGAATCTTCTTATAAAAAAGACGCCATTTCGCCGGTGGGTGCATTGGGTCTGATGCAAGTCATGCCAAAGACGGGGACCAAGATCTCAGAACTCATGGGTGATAAAAACTTTGAGCCCCGAAGTTTGCTTGAGCCGCAAATGGCAATCAAAGTGGGAACCAAATACTTGTCTCGAATGTTCAAGGTCTTTGAGGGCAATCGGGCACTCGTCGCAGCCAGCTACAATGCGGGACCACACCGGGTGCTTTTGTGGCTGAGCCGCTTCGGCACGTTGGACGAGGACGAATTTATCGAGCACATTCCATTTGTCGAAACCCGCAACTATGTTAAGAAGGTCATGGCTAATTACCAGGTCTACGCCCATTTGTATTCCAATCAGAAGGAAGTCTTCCCGGAAGTGGCGCGCCCCCTGAACATCAAAGTGAAAGAGCCGGTTCCGACCAAAGAAACATGGGAAGATATTTAGTTCGCCGGTTTTTATTTTCGCTGTGCACCCTGTTCCTGCTAATCGGTTTCGGTTTCTTCCTGGTGCGATTTATTCCCGGAAATCCGTTTTTACAAGACGAGACTTTGGATCCCCTGATCACTCAAGCTTTGACTGAGCAAAGCGGACTCCAGCGTCCGCTCTTCCACCAATATTGGAATTACGTCACCGATCTTTTCAAAGGCCACCTGGGTTACAGTATCGACTCTCCCGGCACCAAGGTCATTTATCTGATTAAAGATTCTTTCCGTTGGACCTTGATATTGGCGGGATGGTCATTTTTTATTTCGATTTTTCTGAGTCTGATTTTGGGAGTTTTGGTGGGGGGCTCTAAACTTCGTGCGGCAATATTTAATCCAATATCGCTGCTAGTTTTTTGCATGCCGGTTTTGGTTTGCGCTCCGCTTTTTATTTCTATCTTTGCCTTGGGACTGGGCTGGCTGCCGATTTCACGGGTGGACAGTTGGACGGGTTGGATTCTACCGGTTGCGATCGTCTCAATGCGTCCGGTATTCAAATTATCCCGGATTTTGATTTTGGAAATCAGGCGGGTGCTCGCGACCAATGCGACCAAAACATTTCGCTCGTTGGGATTTTCTGATTTTAAAATCCGCAGCGTCTGGGCCCTTCGCGAGGCTTTGATCGGTTACACTTCCTATTTGGGTGTGACCGCCGTCGATCTGATAGGTGGGTCCCTGTTGGTTGAAGTCATGTTTGGTATTCCCGGCCTAGGATTGCTTCTTAGCCAGGCCATCAATTCCCGAGATTATTTAGTGCTGACCGGACTGATTCTGGTTTTAGGTTTTCTGGTTTTGGTAATTCAGTTCATTGTGGATTTGTTGATCTGTTGGATTGATCCGCGGGTGAGACTATGAAAGTTTGCCTAGCCTGGATTTTTTTATTACTCACTCTGACTACTAGTTTAATCGTGAATGTTTTTGGAAAGTTGACTTCGGATTTGAACAACGTGATGGGACCACCCTCACTGATCCATTGGCTCGGTACGGATTCGATTGGCCGTGACATTTTCTTAAGAGTCCTACAGGGTTTTGGAACCTCGATGGTCGTGGGAATCCTGGCTCTCGCCATAGCGCTTTTGGTGGGGGTTGCCATCGGCGGGCTTGCGGGCTGGCTGGGGTCTTGGTCAGACTTATTCTTGATGCGATTTACGGACTTTATCGACGGAGTGCCAGATTTGTTACTGGCGCTCGCTTTCATTTTGAGTCTGCAAGTACTTTGGCCTGACCCTTCGGTTATTGAGTCGATTGTCTTGATGTCTTTTTCTTTGGGGATGGTAGCTTGGACCCGGTTCGCGCGTCAGACACGGGCGCTGGTGCTTCAAGAAAAAACCAAAGGCTATGCACTTTCGGCCCGAGTGTCGGGAGCCGGAACGACCCGAATTATTTTTAGACATCTTTGGCCAAATATTCGAACGCCGATATTGCGATTTTCGATCATTCATTTTCCGGGTTTGGTGCTGTTCGAGGGAAGCTTAAGCTTTTTCGGATTGGGGATCAAACCGCCGGCGACGTCGTTGGGTCTTTTGTTGCAAGAGGGTTGGAGAACAATTTCTATTGCGCCCCATTTGGTGGGTGCCCCGGCAATTTTTATCTTTTTAACTTTGGTTTCTTTTGAAGTTCTAAGTCGGAAGTTTGACCTGTGGCGCGGGAAAACGATAGACTAACTAACAAATAAGGAATTACAAAATCTTTGGATGTTTCCAGCCACCAAAGGCTGATTCGACGATTTCGGCGGCAGACAAAGTGACGTGATCCTGCCGCTCGGCTCCGACCAACTGAACTCCGACGGGAAGTCCCTGAGAATTTATCAAGACCGGAGCAACGGTGACCGGCAACTGGAGCGCATTCATCACTCCGGCGTAAGCAAAGTCAAACGGACGCAAATAGGTCCCTTGATGTAAGGGGGCTGCACGGGGATGGGTCGGCATAACTAGCAGCCCTTCTTCTCCCAACAAGTTGTTTAATTTTTTGCGCAGCTCGTGCACTTTTCGGACGTAAACTTTCGTCGAAGGCTCCAACTGGCGAGCGTAGCCCCGCTGCCACCGTTCCAACAAGACCGTGCCCAGGGCCGGGATTGTGTACTGTCGCTTTTTAGTGAAGCTGCGGAAGAGTTCGCTCAGGACTGAAAGTTGACGGTTGTTAAAAAGATTGTCTTCGAAACTTGCTTCGGATTCAATTTCCGAGAGTGCGGCCGACCATAGCGCAAAGCCATCGCGAAAAACGTCGGGTTTCATGCGCTTCACACGTGCACCCAAGCTTTCGAAATACTGTCCGGTGATCTCGACGGCTTCGGAGGCATCGTCGGAGCAGCGACTGACGGCCGTCATGACAGGACTTGGCAGGATCCAAATTGTGGATTTTGACCAGTCTGTGATGGGTTCTTTTAATTTGTAATCTTTCAAAGTGCAGGGGTCGAACCCGTCGGGGCCGATCATTAATTCCAAAAGCAGACGGAGATCTTTCGCCGACCGGGTCATCGGGCCCATGACCGTCAATGGATACTTCGGATCTTGCAATTGCTCGCCATTGTCGTTCATCAAAGGGTAATGACCTGTTAAGGGGACAATGCGATTGGAGGGTTTGTGACCAAAAATTCCACAGAAGCTTGCGGGCAAGCGAATGGAACCCCCAACATCGGAACCAATTCCGAAAAGTGAAGCTCCAGCTCCGACCAGGGCGCCCTCGCCGCCGCTGCTACCGCCCGCCGTCCGAGTCAAGTCATAGGGATTTCGAGTCCACCCGTAAACCGGATTTTCGCATTCATACCAAAAACCAAGTTCTGGGACATTGCTCGTCCCGACAACGATCGCGCCGGCTTTTTTTAGGCGATCCACCACCGTCGCGGTTTGATTTTGTTTAAAATCTTTTCGATGAACGCTGCCCAAAGTATTTCGAAAACCCTCGAGCGCGATCATTTCTTTGACCGTGATCGGAAGCCCAAAAAGTGGGGGAACTTCTTTTAAAGTTTTTAATTCTTCATCTTTTTGCAGAGCTTCTTGGTGAGCATTTTCCCAGTTGTCTTCGACCAGGGCGTTGAGTTTGGGATTTATTTTTTTTTGCAGTTGAACAAAATGGTCGACGACGTCGGCGACAGATATCTCGCGAGCTTTTATTTTTTCGGCTATTTGAACGGCAGAGGCTTTATTGAGATCAATCATCTTTTACACGTTAAAGCGAAAGAACAGGATGTCACCGTCTTTGACGATGTACTCTTTGCCTTCCAGACGGTACCGACCGGCCTCTTTCACGGCCGATTCAGATTTTAGCTCAAACAAATCATTCGAGTGGTATGTTTCTGCTCGAATAAAGCCCTTTTCGAAATCCGTGTGAATAACACCGGCAGCTCCCGGAGCTTTGGTGCCCGCGCGGATAGTCCAGGCCCGGACTTCTTTTTCCCCCGCAGTAAAGTAAGTTTGCAGTCCCAAAAGTTCGTAAGCCGCTAAGATCAGGCGATTCAATCCTGGTTCAGCTGCTCCCATCGAGGATAAGAATTCTCTTTGCTCTTCTTTGGGCAACTGGGAAATTTCGGCTTCCATCGACGAGCAAATCACGATGACTTTGTTGTTTTCGGCTTCGGCCAGCTTCTTAACCTGGTCCACCATCGCGTTGCCACCGGTCGAGAAATCCTCTTCGCCAACGTTGCAAACGTAAAGAACTGGTTTTGCCGACAGCAGGTGCAAATCGTATAAATAGGGTTTTTGAAATTCATCGAGTTCCACGGTCCGGGCGGCTTTCCCTTTGGCAAGGGCGTCGTGCAATTTAGCGGTGACTTCAAATTCGAGTTTTAATTTTTTATCCGTGGTGTTCTTTGCTAATTTCTCGATACGTTTTAGTTTTTTATCGATCGAATCAAAATCAGCGAGCATCAATTCCGTGCTAATAATTTCAACGTCACGGATCGGATCTACCGAGCCCGAGACATGAATGACGTTGGGATCTTCAAAACAGCGAACGACGTGGATAATTGCGTCGGTGGCGCGAATATGACCCAGGAACGCATTTCCCAAGCCCTCGCCCTGAGAGGCGCCTTTGACCAATCCTGCGATATCGACAAATTCCATCGCGGTGGGAATAACAGATTTCGGTTTGATGAATTCGGTGATTTTATCCAAGCGGGGATCGGGCACCGTCACCACGCCGACGTTGGGATCGATGGTGCAGAAAGGATAATTTGCTGCTTCGGCTTTCGCGGAAGTCAGCGCATTGAAAAGAGTACTTTTACCTACGTTCGGAAGGCCGACGATACCAACTTGTAATGCCATGGATCCTTGTATCCTAAAATCCGGCGATGGCAAAGCCTTGACGAATCGTTAGTTGAACTAAAATTAATTGAATCTAGTCGAAGCCCGGTCCAGGCCTTCCGTCACCAGACAGGAAATGGCATCACCGGCTTTTTCTAAAAAAGGGCCAAGTTCTGATTGTTCTTCTTTTGCAAAAGCTTGGAGAACATAATCTGAGATTAAAAAGTCAGGATGTGCGGGACGACCCACGCCCAGTTTCAGTCGCGCGTAGTCTTGGGTGCCCAAGCGCTCATTGATGCTTTTCAAGCCATTGTGGCCGCCGGCACCGCGATTCTTTTGAAAGCGCATTTTGCCAAAGGGCAGGTCAATCTCGTCGTGAACGACCACCAAGTTGTCCAATTCGATTTTGTAGTAAGCCATCAGGGGCTGAACGGTTTCGCCAGACAAATTCATATAGGTCTGGGGCTTCACAAAGATAAGCTCATTTTGCGAACCTTTGGTTTTAAGCACGAACCCCTTGTGTTCGGTGGACCAGTCATTTGCGCCGCCGGCTAAGGACGGATTTAAGCTTTGGGCAAAGATATCCAAAGCCATAAATCCAATGTTGTGCCGGGTGAGTTGATATTTGGGGCCTGGATTTCCCAGACCCACGATCAACCAACGACGTCGGTCGGACATTATTTCTTAGCGGCCGGAGCTGCTGCTTTCGCATCTTTCGCTGGAGCTGCACCCGCTGCCGGAGCTGCCGCACCCGCTGCTGGAGCTGCTGCACCCGCTGCCGGAGTTGCCGCATCCGCCGCGCCTGCAACTGGCGTCGGAGTAAGGACTTCTTCTTCTGCCAAGGCCACAACCGCAACGGTAAGGTCTGAGCTTGAAATCAGTTTTATTCCGTCAGGAAGTTTCACGTCCGAAACGTGCAGGGACTGACCGATTCCCAACTCGGAAACGTCGATCGTAAAGAAATTTGGGATTTCGGTTGGCAAGCATTCGATCTCGATTTGGCGATTCACCATGTTCAACAGGCCGCCTTCGGCGATGCCGATGGCTTTTCCTTCGGCCCGAATCTCAACAAAAACGCGAACCGCTTTTTTCAGATCCAACGCGAAGAAATCAACGTGCAGTGGTTTTCGCGTCAAAGGATGAATTTGAACTTTTTTAATCAGAGCGACGACGTTCTTAAGGTCTGCACCCTGAATTGAGAAAAGCGCATTCTCGTAGGCGCGAACGTTGTATTTTAAAATGAGACCTTCTTCGACCAAGATATTTGCGTTTTTCACCGAACCGTAAATAACGGCCGGGATTTTTCGGTTCACGCGGTTTTGTCGGTTGTTGTGTTTTCCGGTCGGACGAGTTTCAACGGTCAGGTCAAATCGATTGCTCATGTTTTGCTTCTCTCATTTTCTTTGGTTTACTCGGAAGCTGTGTCTTTCGACTAGGTCGTTGCCACCATGGTTTCGACTTTTGCGTTCCGCATTTTTTTTCTCTACTTTTAGTTAGTCAAAAAGATGGTTAGTCAAAAAGACTGGAGACCGAATCGTTCCCGTGAATTCTTTTGATTGCTTCAGCAAGCAGAGGAGCTACGGAGATCACTTCGATCTTTCCGCTTTTGGACGCATTCTCTGATAAAGGGATGGTGTCAGTGACCCAAAGTTTAGTCAGTTTACTTTCGACCAACCGGGTAACTGCAGGGCCCGATAAAACAGGATGCGTCGCAACAGCGAACACACCTTTTGCCCCATTTTTTA
Source organism: Bdellovibrio sp. (assembly GCA_043759945.1). Lineage (GTDB taxonomy): Bacteria > Bdellovibrionota > Bdellovibrionia > Bdellovibrionales > Bdellovibrionaceae > JAYUPS01. Next base: position 4,703 of record JAYUPS010000025.1, on the reverse strand, counting down.
AGAGGCTGTCAACCGCTTGTGTAAGGGTTCCGGCGGTGTCGACCATGTCATCAATAATAATGGCGGTTTTGCCTTCGACGTCCCCGATTAAATGAAGTGCTTTCGCCTCGTTAGGTCCACTTCGGCGCTTGTCGATGATGGCCAATGGGCATTCGACCCGTTTTGCAAAGGCCCGGGTTCTTTCCACTCCACCGGCATCGGGACTAACGGCTACGAAATCAGATCCCCAGCCATGGGTTTCGCGCCACGAGCGCGCCAATGTGGGAATAGCAAACAAGTGATCGACCGGAACATTAAAGAAACCCTGGATTTGGGCCGCGTGCAGGTCCACGGAAACGACGCGATCGGCTCCGGCGGTCGTCACCAGATCCGCCATCAGTTTTGCGCTGATCGGGGCTCGGGGGGCGACTTTGCGGTCTTGTCTTGCGTAACCGTAATACGGAATCACCGCGGTGATGGATTTTGCCGAGGCCCGCCGAAGGGCGTCCATCATTATGAAAAGCTCCATGTAATTTTGATTGGCCGGAGGACACGTGCTCTGCACGATGAACACGTCTTGGCCACGCACGGACTCGTGAATTTCAATTTGAATTTCGCCGTCAGCAAAGGAACTGAGCTGGCAATATCCAAGCTCCACTCCCGCCGATTCGGCTATTTTTCGCGCCAGCTGTGGATTTGAATTTCCGGAGAAAATTTTGAGCTGCGACATTGGTTAAGATCTAACGAATAACTCAATATTTGACAACGCGGAACTTGTCGATGAAGACCAGAGTCATCATGACATCGTTTTTTAAAGTTTCTGACTTTGCATCTTGGAAAGTGCTTCAGCTCTTTGGCCGCGTTGAAGCCGCAAATGACTCGCTGATCATTCAAGATCTGCGGGCTTTCCAAAAACTAGAGCATCGACACTTTGCTTTGGATCTAAGCCAGTGCCAATCTGTTAATTTGCGATTCATAATGGAAGTCGCCAAATGGGCTGATTGGTTGAAGGAACAAAAAGGCGAGCTCATATTTCTTTCGCCGACGGCCTCGGTACAGCGCTCAATCGATATTTTTGTCGGGCGTCATCGGGTGAGACAAGTGGAGTCGACTTCGGAACTGTCTTTGCAAGTGATGTTTGGTGCGGAACGTTTGAAACGAACCGCCGCTTGGCAAAAGAGCGAACATCAACACTGGTCGAATCCAACCGAAGAAACTTACGAAAACTTTAGCAACAGTTCTTTAAAAGCCTGAGTTCGATGAGAATTGGCTAGCTTGAACGCCGGACCGAGCTCCGCCAAGGTTTTATCTTGGCCTTCGGGGACGAAAACGGGATCGTAGCCAAATCCTGAAGTGCCCATCGCTTTGCCTGAAATTTTTCCGTTCAGTTTCCCCTCAAAGATATGTTCGTTGCCTTCGGGATCATAGGCCATGATTGTGCAAATAAAAGTCGCCTTCCGATCGGTAACAGCTTTAATTTGCATCATCTTTAAAAGTTTCGCGCAATTCTCAGAATCTGCGGCTTTCGGACCTGCATAGCGGGCCGAATGAATGCCGGGCAGGTTTCCCAAAGCTTCGACCTGCAGTCCTGAATCTTCACTCATCACCCACAATCCGGATTTCATCGCTTTCATGCTGCGGGCTTTGATGCGCGCATTTTCAACAAAAGTTTTTCCCGTTTCTGGTGGGGCAAAATACGAAGGCATGTCTTTGATGCTCTTAAGAACTAAGCTTGGTTTCTCTTTGGCCGCGAGCATGGTGAACTCAGACAGTTTTCCCTTGTTGGTCGTTCCTATCCATAACTCCATTAAAACCTTTTGGGCATGGGGAAAAAGGATTTCAAAAGTTCTTCTTGAGCCATAAAAAGTTCGCGGCATCCCATGGTGGCTAACTCCATCATTTGGTTCAGCTCATCTCGGCTAAAAGGTTGCATCTCGGCGGTGCCTTGAATTTCGATGAAGCGACTGTCTTGAGTCATCGCAAAATTCATGTCGGTATTGATCGTTGAATCCTCGTCGTAATTTAAATCCAGATAGGCTTGATTATTTTTTAAGCCAACGCTGATGGCGCTCACGTAATTAATCAATGGCATCTCACGTATCTCAGAGACATCGACCAGTTTTTTTAGGGCCAAGGCCAAAGCAACAAAACCGCCGGTGACTGCGGCCGTGCGAGTTCCACCATCCGCTTGAATGACGTCGCAATCCACCGTTAGCTGGCGTTCACCCAGTTTCCGCAAATCCACGGTCGAACGCAGGCAGCGTCCTATCAGACGTGAAATTTCCTGGGTGCGTCCCGACGTTGCGGCTTTGTCGCGACGAATCCGTGTGTGGGTGGACCGTGGAAGCATGCCGTATTCGGCGGTGACCCAGCCTTTGCCGGTGCCCTGCAGCCATTTGGGAGCTTGGTCTTCAAAACTTGCGGTGCACAAGACCCGCGTTTTCCCAAACTCGATCATGACGCTGCCTTCGGCGTATTCGATCACGTTGGGTTCGATTTTAATGGGTCGTAACTGATTGAGCTGTCTTCCGTCTGTTCGCATTCTAAGAAATTAGATCGATTGAAGAGGGGTTGTCTAGACTTAGTTTCTGGCCTAGAAGAGAATCCCACACCAGAAAAGGGCTACCGATGAGCTTACTTAATGACCTGAAACTCTACGCGACCGGATTTATCTCGATCATCGTCATTGATTACGTTTGGCTCGGAATAATTATGAAAGCCTTTTATGTCGAGCAACTTCGTCCCATTGGTCGCATCACCGGAGAAAAATTTGATCCCATTTTGTGGGCCGCTGCTGCGGTTTACATCGCCTTATCGATTGGGATCGTGCACCTGGCGTTACCCCGAGCAGGTGTTGAGACTTCGTGGTTGGCGACGTTTGGGGTGGGTGCGCTTTTGGGCTTTGTGATTTATGCGACCTATGATTTTACGAACCATTCCACCCTAAACCATTGGCCGCTGGCTTTGCTTGCCGTCGATATCGCTTGGGGAACTTTCCTGTGCGGATTAGTTACCGTGATTTGTCGATGGGTGCGAGACTTTTAGATCTTCGCCTGGTCACTAGTTATGAAGCTATTTACTGAGCCATAGTTGTCGTGCCAGCACAAATCGGACGCGCGCAAAAAGTCCGGCACCGACGATAGGAAACCAAACGGGAGTCAGTTCAGCTAAAAGAATGATGACGCTTAAGAACGCCAGAGTTTCCAAAATATAAACTCCGAAATATTTTATCCAAGCCCACATTCTTTGCTGGAGAGTTAGATAGGTTGTAATTCGTTCGATACCAATTTGCATCGAGATTGCTAGCGCTACAAACCAAATAAAACCAAAAAGCACAATCAGCGTCATCGAGTAAAGTTCGCTGGAAATGATAAAGAATTCGTAAATCTTTTCCCAGTAAGACGGTGCGATCAGGCAAAATACAAAGGCCGGAATGCAAAAAATTAAAGCCCTAATCATGACCATGTTGAACATTTTTTTGCGCGAGATTGGCAAAGACAATAGATAGTTTCGAGACATAATGTGTTGGGAGCGCCAATTGACTCCGGCGATCTGTTGCAAGGTGACCATCGGAAAAATAAAATAAAAATACCCCAAGGCTCCTAGCATATCGATGTCAAAAATACGCGCCGGAAAAAATAAAACCGTTAGCAGGATAAGCATGAGCCAACTCAAACGATGGGTGACAAAGTCCCGCTGGATAAAATGAAAGATCACAGGCTCTCCAATCGCAGGGCAACACATTCGCTAAACGTAGCGCCCATTTTGGTGTTTTTAAAATCGGCAGTGCTTTCAATAGATATTAGGGCGCCACGATCCATCAGCGCGACATGAGTCGCATACAAATCTAAATTTTCGACAATGTTGGTGGCCAATAAAACCGTGCCTCCGCTTTTGGAATTTAATTCGCCCAGCATTTTTAAAAACCGATGACGGCCAATAATATCCAGGACGGCCGTAATCTCATCGATCAGGACTAATTTTGGGTTCATTGAGAGCGCCGCCACGATTTGAACCCGCCGGATTTCTCCCGCTGACATATTGCCGATCCTCTGGTCCCGTTGAATTTTAAATTCTTGGGCAAGCTTGGCTTCAGTTCCCGCGTCGTATTTTTCGTAGAATCGCGAGTTAAAACTGAGAAACTCTTGCACGGACCAATCACCCGGCAGATCCACTTTCTCGGACAAGTAGGCAATTTCTTGCCGGTCTTTCCACGGATCGTCAGACGGGCTTTTCCCGTAGACAGAAATTTTGCCGCTTGTGGGCTTGCGAAATCCCATCATTAAATCCAACAGCGAGGTTTTCCCGGCACCGTTTTCACCGAGAATAAGAACAAAAGACCCCGACGGAATTTGCAAATCTAAATTTTTTAAGATCAAAGTTCGGCCGCTGGTTTCCAAGGAAAGCTTTTCGATATCGACGACAAATTTCATGATGGTTTCCTGATTTGTGATTCGTTCTAAGGCGACTTATTTCAAATTCAATTCGATGCAGGAAATAATTTTTTGGCTTTCCGCAAGACCCAATGCCGGGGACGACAGAATCCCCCGAGGCTTAACTATAATTTCAAATTCTTTGTCGGAGAGAGTTTTTGAAACCCTGATGTCGATTCCCTTACTGCGAAGGGTGCCAGAGTCTTTGTCGCTTTTTGCAACCATGTCCAGATCGGCCAGGGATTTTAAAACCGTATCCCAGATCTGGTCGTAGTTCTCGGAATGAACGCG
>JAYUPS010000024.1:0-5436 GCA_043759945.1 Bdellovibrio sp. | reverse complement strand
ATCAAACGTTTCACGATGATGGCGATCGACAAGATTCCGATCAGGGCAATGATAAACATTACCGGTCCACCCTCGACGAACGCCGTCACTATAAAGTTACCATTTTCTGGCTGTACTGCTGCTACTGCTACCTGTGGTTCCACAAAATCCCCCTTAAATTACCTGTTTGAATCAAATACGAATGGATAATCAACCTCAGCGACGGTGCCCTCTGGCGGATCCGGAAAGCGCTGAGCTCTAATTCTTGTTGCGACACAGTTTTCAACCGTGGCGTCATTCAGGGTGGTTGATTTCGTCGAAGCCTGACGAACCCTTCCCTGGTCTCCGATGGTAAATCGGATCACGACTTTCCCACCCAATGAACTGTTGGATTGCAATCGGCGCTCGTAACAGTTTTTAATTTCATTCAAGATGGCGCGGATCGCCCGACGAACAGCTTCTCTATCGATCGAACCTTCGAAGGATTCTTCTGCTCCGCCCGGATCTACCGAAACGTTCCCCTTGCCGCCAAGCCCGCCAGCGCCGTAATTCGAGTTACCGCCGCCTTTGCCGCGAGTCCCTAAACCGCCAGAAATTCCCGAAGTCGCCGTGCCTTTGCCGCCGGCGCCCGTGTCTTTGAATCGACCGCCCAAATCATCTCCCGCGCGATTCGTATTTTGTCCCGAGGTTCCCGTGGCGGAACTGGCGTCCCCTAAAAGTTCACCCGATCCCGAGTAAGCTTGATCAATCTTACTACGCAAACCGCCGCCACCAAAGGCACTCAAGAGTCCTGACTTGGTCACATCTTTGGACTGCGCATTGGCGCTCGCCGTATTGGAAATCTTGGTCGCGCCCCCCTGTTTGACGGTGCCGGTGAATTTTTTTACGGTGCTTTTATTTGGATTGGGTCGAACATCCGGAGCTGCCGCAGGGCCTCCGGCCGCCGCCGAAGATTTCTTCGTGGCGTTGGAATCAGATCCCTTGACTGCCTGCTTGGTGCTTTCAGCCATCTTAACCACTTTGGGAGTTGGCGTTGCCTTCGGAGGTGCCGGAATCGGTGTTGGCTTCGGCGGCACTGGCGCCGGAGTCGGCTTTTCTTTTTCCGGCGGCGGCGGTGGAACAGGCGCCGGTGTCGGGGTGGGCTTGTAAACGAACTCGGCTAAGCGCACCGTTTCTTCGGGTTTGGGCTCCTCGGTCGGCGCTCGCATTGAAATATAAAATGCAAAAAGTCCGACGAGAATTAACGAGGCTATAATCGCCGTGATTTCGCCGGTGGCAAGATCCAAGGGTGGGGCCATCAACGGAATCGGTGACGCCGGAGTAAAGCGCACGAACAATTGGTAACCACCGTCACCAAAAGAAATGCAGACCAAGTCCCCTTGATCCATGCGCAGGGCTGTGCCCGCTGCTTGACGGGTGGCTTTGCCGCTCGAAATTAAATTTCCGGCTTCCTGTTTTCCGTGGGCATCGATCACTTCTAAGACGCAAGAGTCGGGAACGAAGACCCGACAACCGCCCATGAGATCTAAAAACGGCGTTGTCTGACCGATGTAGGGTGCGGGAACTAAAATGTCGTTGGTTGATTTCGGTCCGATGTTAACGACTTGCGGTTTGGTGAAATGGTAAGTTTGAATCACACGTTCGCGCCAAGCAACCAAGACTTCAACAACGGGACCCTTGGTGGGCTTTAAGAAATCGCGCAGGTCTTTGACGGCACTCGGCGGCGCAAAGCTTCCGCCCGATTTATTTTTCTGCGGTTTTTCGTCAATCGTGCGCCCACCTGTTTTGCCGGGCAATTTTGGCGGCGTTGGCTTTTGACTTCCGGTGATGGGTTCCATCGCTGAAAGTGAGCCCGCAGCCGCCGCCGTTTTCGGTATTGTTTTCGGCATTGTATTCGGTATTGGTGGAGTTGGCTTGCCCGGGACCGTTGCCATTGATAGCGCCGACGGAATTTGTGCGGGGCCCCCGGTGACGGGCTGACCCAAAGCAGGTCCCGGCGGAGTTTTCGGTTTCGGCACGCCCACAAAGAAATGAACCGTAAAGGGTCCAAGAACCAGTTGATCCCCCGAAGAAAGCGGTTCATCCAGAACCGCTTTTCCATTTTTCAAGGTTCCGGCATGCGAACCCAAGTCGCAAATGTAATATCCAGAATCGCGAAGCTCGAGCAAACAATGTATCGGAGAAATTCCTGGGTCATTCAAATCCAAGTGCACATCAGCCGAATGACCAATAATAATTTGATCCATATCAAACTGGCGGACTTCCAACAGTTGGCTATCTTTGTAAACTCGAAGAATTATCGGTGTCTTCAATTTGATCCCCGTCCGCGACCAACATCCTCGGAGGTTCGGCGCATTTCTGGCTGAAAATTTTCTCTGAGTTTGATCAAGCGTTTAAAATTGAAATTCTTTTTCGTCAGAATGTACTCGAGCTCTGGCTTTGCCGTCGCCCCTTGGACCAATTCGTCTTCGAACGACAGACTTTTCTTTTTTTCTGTCTTCTCTGTCTTCTCGGACGCGGGCTTGGCCGGGGCCTGAGCCTGCGCGAATGAAATCACACTTGCGAAAATCATTCCGCAAATCAATCCAATGTTTAAAATGTGGTTCATCCATTTGCTCATGTGGTAATTCCTAAATAATTTCGGGCGCTTCTCTATTTTATCCCAGCTTTCGCTTTGTTTTCCAAACTATTAATGCGATCTCTCATACCTTCACCCAGACCGAGAAACCTTAATTTGCCCAGCATATCCAGTCCAGCTTTCGGGTTGTTCAAGTGATCGATGTACAAAATTGCTAAATTGAAATGAGCTTCACGGTTTGAAGCACCTAGCTTAATGGCTTGTTCGTAAATTTCTTTCGCTTCTTCGTAGCGGCCGTTGGCCGCCAATGAAACACCATAATTATTATAAACCCGAGTGTCTTTGACTCCGGATTTAACGGCGCGATCTAAAACGGGCAGCGCTTTAAAATAATCACCTTCGGTGGCGTAGATGGATCCAAGATTTGCAGCCGCAATGCCGTCAGCGGCACCGACTTCGAGTGCTTTTTTAAAAGATTTTAAAGCCTCTCGGCGTTCTTTCATTGAAAGCTGGACCATACCGATGTTCGTGTAAACTTCGGGCTGGTTCGGCTGCACCTGTAAGGACTTATTAAAAAAGTACATCGCCGCCAGATTTTTTCCCTTGTGGGCATTCACCATGCCTAACGAGGCCAAAGCTTTAGCATCGTTGGAATTCTGCGAAAGAATCTGCGTAGCCGTTTTCTGCAATCCGTCCCAATCTTGCTTTCGGTAAGCTTGGTTCATCGCGTCTGTTGCTTGGGGCGTCGAAGCCTTTGGTGCTGTAGCACCCGCCGGCGGAGTGTAAACTTCATTTTGAGGTGCGGTCGTGGCCTCGACCGGCGTGATGGTGTCGCTGGAGCCTTCGCCGGCGGCGACATCATTGGATCGATCCCCGGTCGCGCAACCGGATACTCCCAATGCCAAAATCAAACCCAAAACCTGGACCGAGCCCACCACACGCGCTCTCAATTGATATTTCATATTCCTGCCCCTCCGGTCATTTTGAACTCCGAGGCCAGCTCTCCGCCGTCATGCAAGACATTCGGATCCCATTTGTTCAGGGCTTCCCGCGCTTTTTTGTATTCTGCCGAATAAGTTTCAAAATCGTTTCCGCGGTCAACGGCGGCTTTTAAACTTTCTTTGGCTTTAGCAAAGAAAGGATCTGCCAGTTTTTGAACTCCCGCTTTGTACTGCGCCACTTCCTCGGCGGCCTTTAATTCGGGAGGAACCGGCGCGCCCGTAAATGATTCACCCATGTTCAGATTCGCTTGGCCTAACAAATAAAGACTCGCAACGATTTCTTCGGGCGAATCGTACTTGATGATGTTTGCCAACTGGGCGTTGATCTTCGTCAGTAAGCCAATTTTCTTGTCCGAGTTTTCTTTGAGTTTTCTTAAGTTATTCAAAGAAATAGCGCGAAACTCGCCGTAAGTTTCTTGCGCATCTAAGATTTTAATCTTGGCGGCGTAGCTAGCCCCCACGCCCTTTTTCTCGGGTGAATAGCGGGCCTGCATTCCCAACGTTTTCCCGCGCCACTCTTCAGACTCTGTTTTCCGGCGAACCTGCCGGCTGAGCTCGTAAATCCAGTACGCACTCTCAACGTTTCGCTCCTGCGAACTTCCGCCCAAGTTGATGTATTCTTTGTAATGGTTGATGGCCGGTGTGGCGCGGCCAGCCTTGCGGTGAATCGTTGCCATCGAATAGTTGGCTTCGGCGCGATCCGAAGACTTACGAACTTTAGAAATGTAGGCTTCGTAGTTCTTGATGGCCGACTTTTCACGTCCCAAAGCCTCGTTCAAAATGGCCGCATTAAAAAATAAATTCGCCGCGAGAGGATCGTTGCCGGCTTCGATCGCGGTTTGCTCAAAAGCAATTGCGGCTTCTTCGAGCTGACCAGAATCTTGATAGAGCTTGGCGATAATCCGACGAGATTTCGGTTTAAACTTGTCTGCCCCTTTTTCGTTGGACCTGAGCATGGCGACATGTGCGGCCATGGCTTTGCTGTTTAGGCCTGCCTTTTCATAATTGATTGCGGCATTAAACAATGCGGTCGTGGCCAATTCCGATCGGGGATTCTGCTTGGCAAAGGTCTCAAAACTTTCTGCGCTCTTCGCATAATTTTTTCCCTCTTCATATCCCTTGGCTTTGGTGAAGGTCGTTTTCTCCAGGACATTTCGGATCTCGGCCCCCACCGGAGAATTGGCCAACGACGGAACCGCCAGAAGTTCACGTCCCACTTTCTCTAAACCTTCGTAGTCTTTCTTCAGATTGAAGATATCGAGCAACAGATTTGCGGAGTATTCAGAGTATTTTGTCTTCGGATATTTTTGGATCACGTCTTTGAAAACCGGGATGGCTTTGTCGAACTGATTGTGTTGATAGTACAGGCGACCGACCCGGAAACGAATTTCCGGAGTTTTTTCTGAGTTCGGAAATTTTCCGGCGTACCAATTGCCGGCCGCAATAAATTTTTCGACTTTGGGATCCATGGCCAGCGGCTCCACGGATTGGCCCGCTTTCTTGGAAAGCTCTTCATCTTTGGGCACATTTTTCTCGAGCGCGAGAACCATGTTCTCTCCGGCTTTACCATAGAATTTCGAGTTCGGAGCTTTCTCGACCACCCAACGGTATTGGGCGCCGGCGTCGTCAAATCGATTCATATCGTACAGCAACTCTCCGAAGTAAAAGTGCATATCGGCGGCCATCGTGCTTGCCGGAAATTCGGTCAAATAAAGACGGTACCCTTCGAAAGCCAAGCCTTGAGCAAACTGTGTCCGCGAGTTTTGTGCGGTCTGATGCTGTTGCAAAACCCACGTGCGCAATGTCTGCTCACGCAGCTTAACAGAATTCTCGATCAACTCTTTATTGGCCTGATTGGCTTGAAACCAAGGGCTGCTG
>JAYUPS010000023.1:0-2225 GCA_043759945.1 Bdellovibrio sp. | reverse complement strand
GCATTGGGATATTTTTTTACCTCAAGATATTTGTCCTTCATGTGGTTGTCGCGAAGGCCCATTCCGGTGGTAAGACTTGCGAGTGGCAACACGATTCCAACGGCGGAAACTCCCGCACCGGCTTTTTTTGCAGCACCTTGAATCGTCGAAGATTTCGCTTCAAAACTTCCGATGGGGCTCATTTTAAACGAAATCGTGACACCGGGGGATTGTGCGAACGCCGCAGATCCAAGAAACATCAGGGACAAAGTCGCTAAAACTGAACGCATAAAAGGCCTCCAAATAAGGGATAAAAACGACGGTCATTTCACAGTCCCTTATCTTATATCTGTATTTTGTAGCCGTAAATAGCTGACCAAGGTCCAGTTTAGGTGAGGGCCTAAAATGCCGATAAAATCTTAGATGGATACAATCGTTTTTGATTACCAATTTAGATTCTCGGATGAAACCGAACGGCGCTTCGTCGTGACGATTGATTCTGACAAAATGACTTTGATATCCAATGACAAGAACCCGCCGCCAGAATGGGCGAAATTAGAGCATCAGAAATGCACTCACTGCCCCTACAACAAAGGGGATGTCGAGTATTGTCCCGTCGCTAAAAATATCGCCAAAGTGGCGGACTCTTTTAAAGCCGAAGTTTCCCACCGACCGGTAACGGTTTTTGTTCGCACCGAAAATCGATTTTACGGTAAAATGACCGATGTTCAAACCGGGCTTCAGGGACTGTTCGGATTGGTGATGGCAACGAGCGAATGCGCTCATATGGACTTGTTTAAACCCACGGCCCGTTTTCACCTGCCATTTTCCTCGTTTGAAGAAACGGTAGTCCGAATCATCGGCGCCCATTTGATCGGTGAATTCCTAAAGAAAACTCAAGGCCAAGAACCTAATTTAGATTTAACTGCTCTCGTTGAGGGTTACGCCAATGTCTCGATCGTCAATCGCGGCATGATCAATCGCATTCGTACCCTTGGAAAAACGGCGGACTCCAAAGGCGGCGACGCTCATAAAAATGGCCTGATTATCTTGGATGGATTTGCTTCGCTTCTGCCCATGGAGCTGCAAACAGGTTTAGAAACTTTGACCCGTCTTTTCAAGAAATCAGCCTAACTGCCAATTCACTAAAAATTAGCTCACGAATTTTTTAATCCATCGTCGTGAGTTCGCGTTGATACTCGTACGTTTTTTCCCGAACTTGTTTTTGTTCGTTACGAACGGACTCAATTTCTTGATTTTTGCGGCCGATATCACTTGCGGCACGATCGCGCTCCATCTTATGGGAATCGTCGGTGGAAGTGGAGGTCGACGTCTGACCACTTGGGCTGGTGTGGTGTTGGATAACCTGGGTGGGTCCGGGGATTAACGACCGGCGATATTGCAGGTTTCGCAGTTCGCGGTCTTTCTCGGTAAGATCACGGTCCATCTCTTGGGTTTTAGCTAAACTTTCCGCGAGCATCGCCTGCAGATATTTCTTACGACCACGGCTGTATTCTTTGAGAAAAGCTTTTTCTTGATCGGCGGGGCAAATCTTGTTGTAAACCCTGCCCGAGGCCCCCACTTGGAAGCCGTTGTCGCCTTGGCAAAACTCTCTAACACCGTCGTGGTGTTTTGCAAGCAAGATGCGCCCTTGGCCGGGGTCACAAAGATCTAAATTAAAATTTTCGCCCTTTTTACCGGTCTGCAAAACAATTTCAGGCAAACAGTACTGGGACATTCCGGCTTTGAAGCCTTGATCGAGCTTGGCTTCGCTGATCTCGGCGTCGACTTTCCGACAATTTGTAACCATGTCGTCGTTGCTCAAACGTTGACCTTTCATGGCTAAATTGAAGCCATGTTGGTACCAGTTTATTTTTTCACAGGATTTTCTCAGGAAATAGTTCGCACAGCCTGTCGTAAATAAAACGAATGCAAAAACCAGCAGCTTCTTCATAGCGAAACCTTCCCATTTTATTCAGAGGCAAAAACCTTTTGCCAAGATCTCTCACACGCTGGTATGGTCTACAAATGCAATCTGTACTCAAGATCGATTAGATTTCCCCGATGCTTTCGCGTATGTTTTTTTCACAAGTAACTCCATTGATAAAGGCTGGACTGAAAAAAAGTTTGGAGCCCTCGGATCTATTTCAGATTCCGACAGAGCTTTCGGCTTTCGAAAAATCGGTGGACGAGGATCAAGTCCATTGGAGCGGCACCGGGTTGCAGATGATTCGCTCCCTTTTTTG
>JAYUPS010000022.1:0-2229 GCA_043759945.1 Bdellovibrio sp. | reverse complement strand
AGCAAAACCTTGCCCCTGAACTTTGATTTTTTAGATGTGCAGGAAGTCTATCGCCCTCATTTTGAAAGAAATCTTAAGCATCTAGGAGACATTTCCACCCGAGTTCAGTTCATTCTAGAAAACTACCAGGAATTGCTCGAACCCAATGCTAAAAATAGATACGATTTAATTGTGGCTAATCCCCCCTATTTTGAACCGGCGCAGGGAACATTGTCGAAGAGCGAGTTTAAAAATCGGTGCCGCTTTTTTCTGGATTCGAGCTCGATCAAACTTTTCGAAGCCATTGAGAACTGTTTGACCCCCAGCGGTCAGGCCTTTGTCCTTTCACGGATGGAAGTTCCTGTGATTCCTGGTTTGCATATCTCAACGACCGAGACCATTCGTGGGACTCCGCTCTATTGCCTAAAAAGGATCAGTTGATCCTTTTCCCTTCTTTCTATTAGCATCGGGATCTTACCTTTGGAGGTCTCGTGAAATTATTTTCGTCGCTTGTTTTTTTGACTGCTTTCTTAACTTTCGGTGCCGACTCCAGTTTTGCACAGACAAAAAAGTCTTCGAAAGCGAAGTCAAAACCCAAAATCGAAACCAAAACTAAAGTTGAAACTAAAACTGAGCCCGTGATCGAGGCGACGACTCCAGTAATTGTGCCGGCCATTGAGCCTTCGGCGCCAATTCAACCGTCGACCGAGTTTACGACTCCGGCGCCATCGACCGAGGCAACGACGACAATGCCCACAACGCCGGCTGACGCGGCTCCCAACGCGGAGAACACCATGATCGGTGGCACTCATTTATTTGGACTGCAAGCCGCCCTGGGGCTTCCCCATCCCCTGCGCGCGGGACTGGTGTATGTGCATCCCTCACAAAAGTTGAGTGGCGAGTTCAACTATGGAGCCTTTAGCATTGGTGCTGCGGGAGTCAGTGCAAGCATTAAAAATATTGAACTTGGGCTTCGGTGGCATCCCTTTGTGGGCGCATTTTACATGGGAGCGCTGTTGGGAAATCGCACGCTCGCGCTTGAGAAAGCAGAAATTATCTCTTCCCAAGAGATCAGTGTGAAGGCCGACGTTAATTCTTATTACATTGCGCCGAACTTAGGATGGCTGTGGGGCGCCCAGGACGGCGGCTTTATTGCCAGCATGGACTTTGGTATTTTGCTCCCCTCCGGAGTCACTTCCAGTTTCGCAACAAACGCGAATGCTTCGACCCAAGCTACTCCGACTTACCAGAATTTAGACCGGGACGTGCGCGATGCTGGCAAAAAATTGGGCGAAATTTCGCTTCCCATGTGGACTTTGATTAAACTAGGCTGGCTATTTTAAACTTGGGCCCTAATTCGCCAAACGTGTTTTAGGAACTTTCGCTTTGTCGGACAAACGCAAGATGGCCTTCGCGTAATCTTCGCTGTTGTTGTACTTCATCAGGGCGCTCAGCTGAGCTTTTTTCTTTTTTGAACTCCAGCGATGAACTTTCAGATAATTGGCCACGCTATAGATTGCATCCATGGGCACATTCAGGTTCGGCGTGCGCCCTTTCACCGGCGAACGCGCGTATTGAACAAAGCTGCTGGGAATAAATTGCGCCAATCCAAAGGCTCCCGAGAATGAACCGCGCAGGTCTTTCAAAATTTTCTTATCCCGGGAGTGAATTTTCTGGAGCGCCTTTAGCTCCGTAAGCGCCCAATCGGCTTTTTTCTTCGAACGTTTCTTAATCTCAGCAATATCTTTTTTGGTTAGATTTTTTTTGTAGTCCCGCGCTTTAGCAACCAAGTGTTTTTGAACGGCGGGACTGTCACTTTGGACCAGATGAATATAGACGCTGGGGACATGAAATTTTCCCAAGTTTTGTCCGTGCCGAGTTTCGATCCAAAGCAGACTTGCAATTGCGCTGGGCTCGACACCGAAATCTTTTTCAGCACGTTGAAGACTGGCTTGGTGCAAAGCTAAAAACTTTCGGACTTTGGCTTCCGCATCCTTACTCACTTGAATGCCATGGATGTCTGCTTTCTTTAAATAAAGTAGCGTATTGAGCTCCACCGTTTGGCGAAAACTTTCGGGCTCATATTGATTTTTAACTTCTAAGATAAACTTTTTCTGAAATCCCGCAGCGACCAATTTACGTGCGGCGTAGTTCCAATTCGGAGTTCCGGCATGACTGACCGAGGCCCATGAAATTAAAGAAAATAAGATCCACCGTAACCGCATCCATCCTGATCGGTTTTTTGATGAC
>JAYUPS010000021.1:0-2231 GCA_043759945.1 Bdellovibrio sp. | reverse complement strand
AAAAATCTCAGGTCGTTTTCGGGCATCAATCGAATGTCGTCGATCCCGTATTTAATAATGGCCATGCGGTCGATCCCGAAACCCCAGGCAAAGCCCTGCCATTTTTTATGATCTAACTGAGCAAATTGAAAGACCTTGGGATTAATTAATCCGCAGCCCCCAATTTCAATCCACCCCGTCTGCTTGCACAGACTGCAACCCGAACCACGGCAGACGGGGCACGTGCAATCGACTTCGGCACTGGGTTCGGTGAACGGAAAAAAGCTGGGCCGGAATCGGGTTTTTAGGCCCGGTCCAAAAAATTCTTTCACGAAAAATGAAATCGTGCCCTTGAGATCGGCCATCGAAACTTTTTCTTGGACGCAAACACCCTCGAACTGATGAAAATGCGGCAGATGAGAAATGTCGCTATCAAATCGAAAAACCGCGCCCGCGCTTAATATCCGAAAGGGTGGCTTTTCTTTTTCCAAAGCGCGCGACCAAACGGGACTGGTGTGGGTGCGAAGCACGTGGGTTTGATCCACAAAGAAAGTGTCTTGCATGTCGCGTGCGGGATGTTCCGCCGGCAGATTTAAGGCTTCGAAATTATAGTAATCACTCTCAATGTGGGGACCCAGTTTCAACGAGAATCCGATTTTGGATAAGATCTCTACCATCTCTTGGAAAACTTTGTAGACCGGATGAAGGGTCCCGATTTTATGAAACAAGCCCGGCAAAGACAAGTCCACCGTTTCGACGCTCATTTTTCTATCAATTTCGAGCTCGTTGAGTTCTTTTTCTCGGTCGGCGTAGACTCGCTCAAGCATTGTCTTTACTTCGTTAACAATCTGTCCAAATTTCGGTTTCTCTTCTTTGGAAAGTCCCGACATCAACTTCATGACCTCGGTGAGCTGCCCACTTTTTCCCATGAATTCAACCTTGTGATCGTAGAGTAACTTTCGACTTTCGGCTGATTTAAAGGCCAGGAGAGCGGCTTCTTTAATTTGGGTCAGTTTTGATTGCGGGTCTGAAGTTTGTGACATAGGCTTTGGAGAATAAATCAGAATGGCTCACAAAAACAAGACTAACGTTTCACCCTTTAATACCCGAAAAGCCAACCGGCCGGTTCCCCGTGGACCCCTGCAGGGTCGTCATAAAGTGCCCGAAAAAGTCTTTACCGCCAACGAGGCCAACGATCGTCTGCAAGACCTTTTTCGAAACCATGACTTCTCGCACATCTCCCACGCCGAGCGAACGAAGCTTGCCGAGTACTATGTTTTGCTCATGGAGAAACAGAAAACTTTAAATATCACCCGTCTTCTGACACTCCACGAGGTGGGAATTAAGCATTTCATTGATTGTTTGATCGTGCCGCGCTTAACGAAATTGCAATTTCCATTGATGGATGTTGGCACGGGGCCCGGACTTCCGGGAATTCCCCTGAAGATTCTGCATCCCACGGAAAAAATAATTCTGGCCGAGGGAGTTCAAAAGCGAGTTGAATTTTTAAAAGAAGTTCGCGAAAGCTTGGGCTTAAAAAATCTGCCCATCATTGGCCGAAACATTAATCCGTGGTGTTTTTACCCTGTCCGAGGAGTGATCACCCGCGCGGTTGAAGACGTGCGAAATACTTTGCAAAACGTCATCTATTCCCTAGAAAAAAACGGCCAGGTTTATTTTATGAAGGGTCCCGGAGTGGATCCCGAGCTGGAACTGGCACAATCTCAGATGAGTGAATTTTACAAACTGGAAAAAGACATTCCTTATGAATTGCCAAAAACCCAGCTAGCACGACGGCTTGTCATTTATCGAAAAATTAAGAATCCTCCGCTTCCTGATTTTGACCAGGAACCTTGGCCCGATGGAGAAGACTGATTTATGCTTTCAAAAAGATACGAGATCACCAGCCCACAAAATGACAAATTCAAGTGGCTCCAGAGCCTTCGTGAGGGGAAAACGATCCGGGAAGAAAAAGCCTGCTTGGTTTTTGGCCCAAAAATCGTCTCGGACCTGATCAATGGGGGTCGGCACAAAATTCTGTATCAATGCCTGCGAGGCCCCGAAGAAACCATCGCTCCCGGCATCGATGTCTTGCAGCTTTCCAACGCGCTTTTTGATGAGATCGATGAATTCGGCACGGGCCTGGGCTTTTTGGTCTTGCAAACACCGCCGATGAGTCAATGGATTCCCGAGAATCAGCCCACGGGACTGGAGATAATTTCGCCGCTTCAAGATCCGATGAATATGGGGGG
>JAYUPS010000020.1:0-5481 GCA_043759945.1 Bdellovibrio sp. | reverse complement strand
TCTGCGGAACAACTTCTTCTTTAAGTTGTTAATAATACTCTCAAAAATCCATTTCAAACAAGTCTACGCCGTCCTAGCATAAAAATGGTGGAGGCGGAGGGAATCGAACCCTCGTCCGCAAACGATCCGCAGCCAGGCGCTACATTCTTAGTTTATGATTTGATTATGCCAACGAGACTTCCATAAACAAAATTCTCACAGGCAACCCCACAGAGCGATTTAAGCTTCGGGCCCTGCAGAGAGCAGCCCTAACCGAAGCGGCATTATTCGACATAGATCCTCTTCGTCACCGCTGAACGGAAGAGTCTACGCGCAGTCAATTAAGCTGCGAGAGCGAAGTTGTCGTTAGCAACTAAAAGTGTGCACATTTTTAACGGGGTCCTCATGCGCCCCGGAATGCTCCTGGTGTTTCAACATCCACGTCGAAACCAGGTCGCCCCCACATACCGAACAGCGACCAGCGCTAGTCATAACACAGTTCTGAACGCATTCGACCATTGAGTTTTATTTGGAGTTTTAATTCTAATGAGTGAAATAAGAGCAGGGCCAAAATGACCAGGATAACCATCAAACTAGAGTAAGTTATCAACGTCCTCCACAGAGTTATCCACATTTACCCTGCTAAATGTCGAAAATATTTTAATAATCTGACAATTTTCAGGACCATGGTCCTGCTCGCAGAAATGGCTATTTCTTAGGATTTGTTACGGGAAAAAGCTGCAAATTGAGCTGGTAAACCCGCTCGCCGCTTGTTGTCATGCGGTGGATCGTGTTGTCTTTGTTCAGCTGTTTTCGCATTTGACGAAGCTTAAACCGGATCTCTTCGAACTCCGATTTTGTGAGCGCCATCGTCAGGGTTCCAAACTCGCGCTCGGTGGGATTGTCTTCGTAAATGCTCTCTAAACCCAACAGCATGAGCTGGGCTTGCAGCTTACGGATTAACGCCACGGGAATTTCATCCGAGTTGTCGGTCAGCTGACGAGCCTTCACGAGCTTTCCATTTTCGTCTTTGGTGACCTCGCCCGAAGTCATTAGGGAATGTATCGCTTGTTCGATCTCATCACCGCGCGCTTTGCCCCGGAGCAAAGTTTTCAGCTCTTCGGTTTTAAAAGTGACGCCCTGTTGATCGATCATCGCGTAAACAACCCAAGCCACCCACGAGGGCAGCTTGTCCCAAGATTTTTGATCAATTTCACCCGATTTGATTTTGCCCTCGACGCGAACCTCGGAAAGCTGTTTTAAAAACAGATTTCGCTCCGAGGGATCCGTCGCTTGATTGAACAAAACCAAAAGTTTGAATTCATTGGACCGCGCTTTATTAAGTGAAAGCGCTTTTGCAAACTTCATGATCATGTCTTCGGACAGATTGCGTTTGCCCTCGATGATCATTTTTAAATAATTCGGGGACTTGATATCCGCCGAGGCCGCAAACACCGAATAAGTGTAGGGGCGCAGCTGATTTTGGGTCTGCGAACGTTTGTACAAATAGAAATCTTGCAGATATTGGCGGTAATCCAAATAGTCAGAGACTTGGGGTCCCAGCGGCAATACGGGCGCCGTTGGTACCTTTTCGGAATCAAGATTCAGCGTTTCCATCAAGTCCCCTTTCTTTTTATTTTCTGCAATTTTCTCTATCGTCGTCGTGTCGGTTGGAAATGCAAGACAATCTGTCCTATATGGACGCGGCCCTGCACTCCGATGTTGACGCGGTTCCCGTAATTTAAATTGATGGGTTGGTAGCTGTTGAGCTGCACATAACGTCCGTAAACGTTTTGAGCATCGACTTGTTGGTTATTAACAATGAGCCGCAGAGTCGAAGAGCCCCAACTGTTTAGAACCTCCACATCAATTCCTGTTAATCCGTAACCGCGCATATTTCCGATCACGCCCCCGGCCAAGTAATTCAAATCAACATACTGTTGTTGAAAAACTTGGTTCACGTAAATGGAGCGCTGAGTTTCGTTGTTGCCCCATCCGCCGTCGTCGTTGTTGCCACCGCCATTGCCACCGCAATAACGGGGATCGCGCTCACAGGGAGTTTCCGGATACTGAGGTTGATTCGGGTCATAAGGATTTGGATCTGGTCTGCCACCACCACCATGTCTTCCGTCACGGCCACCGCCGCCGCTGCGATCTCCGCCATCGTGACCGCCGCGTCCATCACGGTCAAAATCGTCGTCACGACCGTTGTCAAAGTCGTCATCGCGCCCGTTGTCGAAATCACCATCGTGATCGCTGTTGTCGCGGCCTCCGCCTTCACGCGGTCCGCCATCCAAGCTGCCGTCGGCATCATCGTGGTGATCCACCCGGTGAACATCTGCACCAGCACCCACCGCGAAAACCAATAAACTATTGAGTAAAACCAAGCGAACCCAGTTGAAAGAACGAATCTGACCCATAAAAACCCCCTAGAATGGTTATGACTAAAAACCCCTGGGCGCCAAGTGCACCGCTAACCACCGGAATAGCAAGGGCCGGACCATTTATAGTGGAGCTCATTTGGTGCAGCTTATGGGGTGAGGTTGTTTTTTATAAGTGCTGCGTTAATTTATTGGGGATGGTTATCGGTGTTGGTTATCGACGGAAGCGGATCAGCAATCGTAGATCGGTGACTAGTTATCGGTCGTGGGTGATTGGTTTCTAGCAATGGGCGAAAGATTCTGATTGATCCGTTCTTAAGACATCGGGCCTTTCCCGAGCACATCAGAAAGTTGGTAACCTATAGCTAACCAACTTTCTGAGGGAGCTTATAGGCTGCACAGTTACGGAGGGAACTTTCAGACCCAAACAAATTATGAAGGCTAAATTCAGAAGACCTAGAAAACTTGCGAGGGCTTTGACTAAAGACCCAGATCAGCGCCAAATTTCTGAGCGTCTCTGCGAATTTGTTCCAGGGATTTGATCAAGGGTTGCACGCGGCTAAATTCAAGACTGACATCGCCAAATTTCAAAGTGACATTGCCTTTGCCATCATTGCTAGTCATGCGGACGCTCTTGATCATTGCTTGCAGGTCAAAAAGAAAACCCTTGCGACGGTCGACTCCCGTCAAAGTTTTTAAATCGACGTCTTTGCTCCAGTCGACATCAGCCGCTCGAACAGGACCCGCGATAGCCGCGCGGACCGGTCCCGCGGCAGAAATCATTTGTTTGTCGCTCATCAAAATTATTAAATTCATCTCGGTTCGACCGAGGACGACCTCGCTCGAGGTGAATTCAATAGCCTTTAGAGAGGGCTCAATCTTCGCTTTGGCATCTTTCTGAGTATCTTTTTGAGCATCAAGGTTGGCATTTTCCCTGGTGTTTTCGAAATAACTTAAAAATAAAGGGGCTTCTTCGTTTTTAGCAGCCACGTCAGAAGGTACGGAAGCTTCGGGGAAAGAAACTTTGGAGCTGGTGCGGCGAACCAAGGCAAAAACCGGGGATTTTGCTGCGCCAATTTTCAAATGCACGAGCACGACCAAACATTTTTTCGGATCTTGATCCAAACACATCGCTGATCCCGTTATTTTTTCATCTGCCGAATTGTCTTTCGAGGTGTTCAAACTGGCCATGCCCGATTCAAAGTCCAATTTACCTTTGAGCCAAGTGACCGATCCGCCGGCTTGGTCGAATCGTTCCACTTTCAGGATCATATTTTTGTCGTCGATCTCGGCCCGCACCGAGCGAATCGATTGGGCGATCTGTTCATAAGATTCTTTTTGTAAACCTGACCTTGCGGTTTCGCTCAGCAACTTGGACAACTGAGATCGCAAATCGTCCGCACTGACTGCGCTGTATTTGTTTTCTAATTCTTCAGGAGCAGGTGCCGTGGTCTGGGTCGGCAATGGAATTTCAAGGGGAACTTCAGCCGCAGTTTTTTGCGTCCCATCAGGCGCAACAACAGACGGTTTGATCGGTTGCAGGGGCTGCACGGGTTTCTGCGAGCGAACGCCCGTGATGGGAACGTTGGCGCTGTCGCTCTTGCCTCCGCAGGCCGCAACCAAAGAAGCAATCAGCACAATCATGGACGCAAGGGTGATTTGTCCGACGATTGCAGAGTTAAAATTTTGATTCTTCATGGGGACTCCGTTTCAACAGCCGGTAAACTCATTAAATATTTTATGACGGCCTTGCGATCTTCGTCGGTGAGCTTGGCCGTTCCGAAATCCACAACCTGAGCCATTTCGCCGCCAACCATTGTGGCGTCGGGATTCATGCCGGTTGTCAGAAATAAATCCCAATCTTCCGCCGACCACTTGCCCAGACCAAAAGTTTTAGACGAGGTCAAATTTGGCGCCGGTTTTTTTCCGCCGGAAATTTTCGATCCGCCCATCCATTGTTTAAACTTAAAACCCCCCATTGCATTGCGGGGAGTGTGGCACTGAGTGCAGTGCAAAGTGGCCTCGACCAAATAAGCGCCACGATTCCACTCGGGGTCTTGAGCATTTGAAGGGAGTGAAGGGATAATATTGAACCTACCCTTAGAATTAGAAAAATTGAAATAGCGCCAAACCGAAACCAGACTGCGGATATTGTAGGGAAATCGAACTTGGTGGGATTTGTTTGCGACCTGATAAGCCGGTTGGGTTTCCAGGTAGCGTTTCATCGACAAAATATCGGCGTTCGTCATTTTGGCATAGCTGGTGAACGGGAAGACCGGAAAATAATTTTGACCCTTGGGATTCTTTCCCTTGCGCAAAGCATTTAAAAACTGAACATCCGACCAATTTCCAATACCGGTTTTCTTGTCCATCGAAATATTGGGAGCATAGAAAACTCCAAACGGCTTTGGAATCCCTTTGCCACCAGACAGAGGTTTTAATTTATCTTGAGTGTGGCAATGCATGCAGCCCGAAGCCTCAAACAGGTAGCGCCCTTGCTCAATAACTTGTTGTTCGGTTTCGGCATTTGCCAAAACCGAAAGAATTAGAAGTCCTGAAAACAAAATCAATGCAAATTTCATGGATTATTCCTTGAAGTCGGCGTGAGCTTTTTTCTGAATGCCCATCATGATCATGACGGTTTTTTGGGCCGCCGCAAAGTCATTGGCCTCGATCGCTTTAATCAGTTGGTTGTTGGCTTCGATGATTTCAACTAAAAACTGGTCGTAGTTTTTAAGACGCTCGACTTTGTCCGGAGTGCCTTCGATGGATTTAGGGACGATGCCCTGAGCGGCGGTAAGTCCTTCGAGGGTAAGTTTTGCGGCCGACAAGGTAGTTCCATCGGCGTTGATTCGCTTTTCTTTTAAGATGTGGGTTGCAATGACTTTAAAACCAAGACCGACCTTGTCTTTCATGATGCTCGCCAATTGATTGGACAAATTGGTTTGGTTGGATTGGGCCTGAGCGAAGCTCGTTAACAAAACAATCAGGATGGGGGCAAAGATTGCAAAAATGAGTTTCATGGCCGGGACTCCTTGGGTCTTAGTTTAAGCACAAGCCCTGTAGAGCAAGCCCGGGACCACTTGCAGAGGTGCTGGGCGCAATTTCTACCGGGTTTGGG
>JAYUPS010000019.1:0-15588 GCA_043759945.1 Bdellovibrio sp. | reverse complement strand
GCACAAATTTTTGAAATTATCAAAAAGCAGCAAGCGGGGACGGGACATCAATGCTCGAGAGATCGCGAGCATCTGCTGCTCTCCGCCCGACAAAGTCCCGGCCATCTGTTTTTCGCGTTCTTTTAATATTGGAAATAATTTGTAGCAATAGGCTATGTCTTTAGCGACTTCCAGTTTGTCGCGGCGAAAGTAAGCCCCGAGCTTTATATTTTCCAGCACGGTCATTTGCGGAAAAACTCCGCGTCCTTCGGGGGATTGGGCCAAGCCTTGGGTGACTCGCAAATGGGGCGCCACCTTCTGCAGCGAAATTTCTTCAGTGCCATTGTGGAAAGTCATCTTCCCGATCGAAGGGATAAGTCCCGAAATAGATTTCAAAGTCGTGGTTTTGCCGGCGCCATTGCAACCGATCAGTGACACCACCTCTCCTTGCTGAACATTGAAGCTGATCCCCTTGATCGCTTGAATCGAACCATAGAAAACTTCCAAATTTTCGACCGATAAAATCCTGTTGCTCATTCGGCTTCCACTCCCAAATAAGCTTCGATCACTTTTTTAGAGTTCTGCACGGTTGCAGGGTTTCCTTCTTCGATCTTTACTCCGTGATCTAAAACGATGATCCGCTCACAAATTCCCATGACGAGCTTCATGTCGTGCTCGATCAGTAATACGGTCAGTTTGAAATCCTGGCGGACCTTGGCGATCGTGTTCATCAAATCTTCGGTCTCTGAATGATTTAGGCCCGCGGCCGGTTCATCCAGACAAATCATTTTCGGACGGGTTGCCAGGGCTCGAACGATTTCAAGCTTTCTTTGCTCGCCGTAGGGAAGTGACGTTGCGTGTTCGTCGCATTTTTGATCCAAATTAAAAATTTTAAGCAAAGACATTGCTTCACTTCGCGTTTCTCGCTCTTGGGTCAAAAAAGATGGGGAACGCAAAAGTGGCGCGAAAATTCCATAGGTCAAATGTTGAGATCCACCCACCATGACGTTTTCAATGACGCTCAAATCTTTAAAAAGTCGGATATTTTGAAAGGTTCGGGTCATACCTTGCCTTGAAACCTGGTAGGGTTTGAGCCCCCGAATGTCTTTGCCATTAAATAGCACGGAGCCCGAGGTCGGTTGGTAAACCCCCGTGAGCATGTTGAAGACCGTGGTTTTACCGGCGCCATTGGGACCAATAAGTCCGATCAGCTCTCCGCGGTGGATCGTGAAATCCAAAGAATCAACGGCTTTTAGGCCGCCAAATTGAATCGAGATCTTTTTTGCTTCAAGAATTTTTTCGGACATATCGCCTCAGGATGTCGGAAAGTTCACGATTTCCAAAAAGCCCTTGGGGCCTTAGGATCATCAGTAAAATCAGAGCCAACGAATAAATGACCATTCGCAAATCCACACCCGTTATTTCCTGCAAGGGTCGCAGCAGTTCCGGCAGGATCGTAACAACCGCAGCCGCAATAATCGAGCCCGACAGACTGCCCATTCCCCCAAGAACAACCATGATCACCGCATCGACGGACCGATTGAACATAAACGACGAGGGACTTAAAAAAGCCACGTAATGAGCAAAGATAGACCCCGCGACTCCCGCAAAAAACGAAGACACAATAAAAGCCCGAACTTTTGCCTGGGTGGTGTGGATTCCCATGGCTTCGGCGGCCAATTCGTCGTCCCGAACACTTAGAAAAGCTCTTCCGTGGGCCGAGCGTACTAGTCTCCAGATTGTGAAAAAACAAATCAGAACCCAAAGACTGGCCATCAAGTAACTGTTAAAAAAACGACTGAATAAAACCGGGGCCAGGGACCAATCGGAATACCCTTTAATTTCAGAAAAACCCAAAGCTCCGCCTACGGCCGGAGTATTGAGCAGCACCACCCGAATAATTTCTGCAAATCCCAAAGTTAAGATGGCCAGGTAATCGCCCTTTAGTCGCAGCGAGGGCAGTCCCACAATATATCCCGAAAGTGCGGCGGCACACCCTGCAACCAGGGCAACGAGCGGGAAAACAAAAAATTGTGAAAGTCCCTCGACGGCCCCAAAATTTAAAAAAATCTTCTCGGTGGTGTAAGCCGCCGTGTAGGCGCCAACGGCCATGAAACCGGCGTGACCCAAAGAAAATTGACCGGTGTATCCATTCACCAGGTTCAAAGACATTCCCAAAATCATGTTCACCAGAATCAGCATCAGGATAAACTGAATGAATGCATCCAAGGCAAAGTTAGCGAACACTCCAAAAAGCAATATGGCCACGAAAGCAATCGCCGGAGTTCGCATCAAACCTTCTCCGTGCTCGAAGATCCAAGCAGACCCGAAGGTTTGTAAATTAAAATGACAATCAAGATTCCAAAAGCCAAAGCATCCCGATAGGTGCTTGAAAGATACCCCACCACCATCTCTTCGGAAAGACCCATAATCAGTCCGCCAAGCAGGGCTCCCGTCAAATTTCCGATGCCGCCCAAGACCGCCGCGACAAAGGCTTTGAGCCCGATCATGGTTCCCATCAGCGGATCAATCTTTGGATATTTCATTCCAACCAAGACACTTCCGACACCGGCCAGAGCTGAGCCGATAACAAAAGTAATTCCAATAATTCGGTCCGTGTTGATGCCCATCAAAGCTGCGACTTTGGCGTTTTGACTGACGGCTCGCATCGCTTGGCCGAGCTTGGTGTGGTAAACGACAAAATTCAGAATCAACATCATCACGAACGTCACCACAAAGACCAAAACATCGAGCAATTTTAATTCGGTCCCGCCAAGATCCCACAGAACAGCATCGTTAATTAAATTTGGAAAAACTTTTGGGTCCGCTCCAAACACCACTTGCCCCGCGTATTGCAAGAACAGGCTGACGCCAATTGCCGTGATCAGAATATTTAATTTCGGAGCTCCCCGCAGCGGGCGGTAAGCCAGTCGTTCGATAATCAAACCCAAAATCGAACAGCCCACCATCGCGGCAATTAACAAAGTCGCAAAAGCAACGATGCCGGGAGAGTTCTCCATTCCGAGCATTTTCGAGGTGTAATAGGCAACAAAGGCTCCCACCATGTAAACATCTGAGTGGGCAAAGTTAATCAACTGCAGGACGCCGTAAACCATCGTGTAGCCCAAAGCAATCAGGGCATAGATACTTCCCAAGCTCAGGCCATTGATCACATGCTGGAACAGCTCCTGCATTTTAAGGGTTCACCGTGGTTATGTATTTGTTCGTGGTACCCTTGACCTGAACGACGACGGCGCTTTTGACCGCATTTCGCTGATCATTCATTGTGATTTTTCCGGTGACACCGTTGTAATCTTTAATTTTCGCCAGTTCGTTGCGAATCTGTTCGGATTTAATTTCCGGAGCCGACGTCATCGCGGCGATCAGAATTTTTGCAGCATCGTAGCCGGCAGCAGAAAGTCCATCGGCACTGGTGCCAAACTTTGTCTGGAATCTTTTTAGGAAATCAACCGCAAGAGGGTCCGTGGACTCGTTGGAGTAGTGATTCGAGAAGTATCCGCCATCAATGGCACTTTGCCCGATCTCAAAGAGCTTGGGCGAATCCCATCCGTCGCCACCCATCAGGGGAACTTTAATTCCCAGTTCCCTTGCTTGACGTGCGATCAGGCCGACCTCGGTGTAATATCCAGGAATAAAAATTCCATCGGGTGCTTTTGATTTGATCTGAGTTAACTGTGCTTTGAAATCAACATCCTGAGACTGATAGGCCACGTCAACAACAATGACTCCGCCCATTTCGGTGAATTTTTCTTTGAAAACGTCTCCAAGTCCCACCGAGTAGTCGGATTTAACGTCTCTCAGAATGGCTACTTTTTTCAGTTTCAAATTTTCCGAAGCAAATTTAGCCATCACAAATCCTTGAAAGGGATCAATGAAACAAGTACGAAAAATATAATCTCCGATTTGAGTTACTTTCGGGTTTGTTGAGCTGGGGGAAATCATGGGAATTTTCGCTTTTTGGGCAATGGGAGCCGCTTGGATGGAGCGCGCGCTGGCGACCTCTCCCAGAATGGCAACGACTTTTTCTCGCTCGATCAATCGGTTCACCACAGCGGCGGCTTCGTCCGTTTTACCCTGATCGTCCATCGTCACGAGCTTAATCTTTTTGCCTTTGATACCGCCGGCCTCGTTGACTTCGTCCACAGCCAAGCGAATTCCCTGATCGGTCGACTTCCCAAACGTGGCCTCTCCGCCGGTCATCGATCCAAAATGACCGATGACAATTTCATTTTCATTTTTTTTGGTGCACTGAATAGACAACAACGAGACCAGGATTGCGGCCAAGGTTAGTGTCAGGTTTAGTGGGCGACGCATGGATGACCTCCGGGATGCTTGATAACCCTACAATGCCATTAGAGAGGCCAGTTGCAAGTATTCCTTCGATGAAACTTTCTTATTTTTCTGCGCAAGTTCAAAGGGAACGACCTTCAGCGAAACGCCCTCGGAGCCAATAAAAGAATCGCACTGTCCGGTTGAAAGCGCTTCGATTGCCGCGGCCCCCATGCGGGTGGCCAACACACGGTCCGAAGCCGTCGGAGAGCCCCCTCGTTGTTGATGTCCCAGGATGCAGACTTTGGCGTCGAGCCCGACTTTTTTTCGAATCTGCTCGGCCAAATCATAGGCCCGGCCTGGTTTTTGTCCTTCGGCCGTGATCAGAATACTGCTCTTTTTGCCTTTGCTCATCGAAGACTTAATTTTCTCTGCCACTTTATCGATCAAAATCGGATGCTCGGGGGAAAAGATTTCTTCGGCCCCTCCGGCAAGTCCCACGGTGGCCGCAATAAAGCCGGTGTCGCGACCCATGACTTCGACGATAAATAGCCGGTCGTGGCTCGAGGCCGTGTCGCGAATTCGATCGATCGCGTCGAGCGCCGTGTTCACGGCCGTATCAAAACCGATCGTTATGTCGGTCCCGAAAATATCATTGTCTATGGTTCCGGGAATCCCGATCGTTGGAATTTTGTGTTCTTCCCAAAGCGCGTGGGCGCCCGCAAAAGAACCATCGCCACCGATACAAACCAAAGCTTCGATCCCTTGTTCTTTTAAATTGATGACGGCTTTGGCGCGAATTTCGGGTTTTAAAAACTCCAAGCAACGGCCCGTTTTTAAAATGGTGCCTCCGCGCTGAATAATATTGGCCATGTCCCGCGAAGTGATCGGCCCAAATTGCTTTTCCAGCATGCCCGAGTAGCCGCCGCGAATGCCAATGACTTCGATATGTCGGTTTAAAGCCGAGCGAACAACCGCGCGAATTGCCGCATTCATACCGGGGGCGTCGCCTCCGCTGGTGTAAACGCCAATCTTAGAAATTTTAAGGGAGTGTTGAGCCATGTTGAAAATCGTAGCAAGAAACGAAAAAAGGCTCACTTTAAAAGTGAGCCTTTTTTTAGAAACCTTTAAGTAAAGGTAGATTACTTAACCATTTCTTTGAATTCCGCACCAGCGCGGAATTTTGGAGCCCATGCCGCTGGGATTTTGATCGCTTTTCCAGTTTGTGGATTGCGGCCCGTGCGTGCTTTGCGTTTAGATTTAGTGAAAGTACCGAAGCCAACGACCTTAACATCGTCACCTTTTTTAACTGTTTTTTTGATGGTCTCAAAGCAATGGTTGAGAATGTTCTCAGCCTGCGCTTTAGGGCATCCTGCTTCTGTGGCGATTTTTTCGATCAGTTGCTGTTTGTTCATGCGAACTCCTTGTTCATGTTTTAGTCCATCAATTGGACATTTTTATCTTTGAATCAACGATCAGAGTTTATTTTTGTGGGATCGTCAAAACTTTTTTTGGGAGGTCTGCAGCACGGCGGATTAAATGGCGGGTGACGGGCTTCTAGTGCCGGTCTTCGGGATCAGAATCTGTCTTTGGTTCCAACTCTTTTTCGGCATCGAAGTCGACGTGAACCGAATTGTCGGGAACGCTGTAAGCCCCACTGGCCCAATCTCCCAGGTCGATCAGTCGACAACGTTCTGAACAGAAAGGACGAAAAGAATTTAAATTTTCAAGAGAGCAAAGTTTTTTACAAATAGGGCAGGGTCTTTCCAAAGCCATGGCACGAACATAATTATTTTTTCATCTGAGAACAAGTTTTGTTTTGTACAATCTTAACATAGCCCTTACAGGCCGCAGTTCTGCGTTTGACAACGAACCATGGTTCCAGACGCAACCGGTTGTCCGTTCCAATTTAAAGTAAAATTAAATTGCGTGTCTTGAACTTTTCCCGAAGCGATTTGCAATTGGAGCAATTTGTTGTAGCCGTAGCTAACTTGCGGTCCGTAAGCTCGAATTTCAAAACCCTGGCTCGCGTTGATCGGATAAATGGTGGCGTTTAAGATCATCGGATTGAAAAAACCAGATGGATTTTGCGCCACCGGAAATCCAACCAAGCCGATAAGAAACTGTTTCCAGTCAGGAAGCTGATAAGAATAATAAGATCCGCCTTGGCTCTGCGGATAAGAACGAACCACCAAGCGAACTTGATTGGAGTTCACGTTGTCCATCATGAATACCAAGTCATGATATCCGTTAAGCCAAGCGTTGCACGAAGCCAAACCGCCCGTGTACTGTTCGCGGTCACAGACTCCCAACGCTTGTTTTAAGAAAGTATTGTAGTTCGCGCCGGGATTAAAAATACTGTTGTTGGTGTTGTAGTTGCTCTTCATGTTGGCCGACTCGGCGTAAAAGCCGATATTGCTTGGTGGCAGGCCACCGCAGGGAACGTTGGGAGCACAAGTTTGGGTTGGGGGATTTGCGGCCGCAGGGCCTCCGCCAGCACCGCCTCCGTTGTTGTCGTTGCTTTTTGCGCAGCCTAAAACTGTGGCCATCAACAGAGTCGTAAGACCTATTGCGAGTTCGCTAAAACGGTCACTTAATTTGTAATTACGGTTCAATGTTTTCATCCACACGTCCTTTGATTCGGTTCAACGCAGGATAAAGACTTCACGATGGGTGCCAATTTAGGAAGGGCTGGAAAGCGCCCAAATAGAAATTATGAAGTAACCGTGAAAATAAAAGGGCCCACCCCTGTCTAGGTTTCGGTCAGGGGCTCCCAAAAAGGGTAATTCGTAAAAAAAGAATTACCGAGGCTGCAGATGTTTGCATGTGATGGTGTTGGCTGTTCTGTAGGGTGCGCTTCCATCTTTCGAGCGTCCAAATACAAAGTTAAACTCCGTCGGTACGCCTTCGGCATCGGTGACGACGTCCAAAGTGCCGTAGTCATTGTAGCTACGACGATCCAGCTTGGTCGTTCTTGAATCATATATGGATACTCCCGCAGCGTCTTTAACGTCAAAACGCAATTGACGACCCAGGGTCTTGATTCCGGTTTTGGTATCCAAACGGAAGTCGCCGCCGTCGCGGACCCACAGGTTGTAAGCATTGCTCGAGTCTCGAACTGCAGCGACGTTCAGTACGCCGTCTTCTCCGCGGTAGATTTCAACCCGGCATTCCTTATAAATGAGAGCCGAGGAATTTCTTCCGTCAAAAATACCCTCGCGAACGATCTCTTGGGCCCCGGCAGAAAGAGCCGCAAGACTTAAGCCTAAAATAAATCCCAGTTTTAACATGAAAACCTCCTACTAAATTTGCAAGCCGATCTGAAAATACAGATTGTTGCTATCAAATGTTTCTTTTTCTTTCAATGTTCGTGTTGTCGTAAATATCAGGCCTGTATCAAAATGACGATGTTCATAATGGACACCGGCGGAACTGCCGTGGGCATCAATTCCTGCCGAGTAATAAAACTCGTTAACCCGGTACAAAGCACCCAAGTGCAATCGATCGGATCCCGATTCCTGAAAAGTCAAACTGCGGAATTCGACCGTAAGATCCAAGGTGCCCTCGGTGGTGGGAGGGGTCACACCAAATCCAATTTGGGGTTCGACCGAGTTTGGAATATTGGGATAGCGACGAGACACGTAACCCAGATTGGCCACCATGACCGACAATCGGGGACTCCAGTCGTCACCCAGCAAAAAGGTCGCGCCGGGTTCTAAGAATAAAATAGACTGATGGACGGGTTCCAAAAGTCCTTGGCCAGCCTCGGTTCCCAGGGCGAACAAGTTAAAATTTTGGCTGACGACTTTGCGATTCAACACGCGGACCTGAAAGCCCAGCAAAAAATCGGGGGAAAATTGGTAGCCAGACTGAAAACGAAGACCCTTTTCTTCCACTGCATAAAGATTAATGTCGGGATTGGATTCATTGCGAATCTCTGAAAATCCGCGAATCGCCAGCGGAGTCAGTTGCACGTTCATTTCCGGGGAGCGGTACATGATATCGGTCGAGGCCTCGATCTGAAGTATTCGTTCTTCCGAGAAAAAACCGTCCACCAATTCCTGACTGACTTCGCCGTCCACCACGGTTTTAAGATTTTTAACCGAGTTGTAGCCATCAGAAACCAAAAACTGCCCGCGCAAGTTCTTGTTTTGGTTTAAGGGTGTCATCGCGGGATTGCAGGGCAGCCCATCGGGCAAAGAAGTCAGGGCCAAGCACGAATGAGCCATGCTTTTCATGATCAGGGTCGAATGAATCGTCTCAAAAGTTCGAGCCGTGCGGGCCTGGGCGCCAATTCCGGCAAGAAGTGCTGCAATGAAAAAAAGTTGTTTTAATCGCATTTAACAACCTTCCCGAATCCAGCTTTAATAATCGTAAATTTTAAGAACATCAGAGAGTTTTTATCCAAGCTCGAGATGCCATCAGCCGTTTTTAAAGCCGTCGCCACCGAGGTCCGGGTCTCGTTAGAAAGTCGTTCCATCGTCGCGGCTTGGCTGGGGTGAGCGATGGTTAGGTCCCCGTAGATCTCAAGAAGTAATTGGCTTAAAATCTGAAACGTTTCGATAAATTGTTCGGCGTCGATGCGGCAACTTTCAAGTTCTTTGTTCGTCTGCGCGGGCGACCCACCGAGCAGATTTGCAACCAAGTAGTGTTTAAACAAAATGATTTCTAAAATGACTTTGTAGATCGCTTGCGCAGGTTCAATCTCAGGACCCAGCTCACCGAGCAAAGAGATAGCGTGTGAAAGATCTGCGACCTGAGGGCCTTCGACCGCCGGGATCGCAGCGAAAACCTCGGAAAGACCGCCTGCTTTGTTCACTAGCGAACTGGCATCTAGGGCCAGGGCTTTGATTTTTTCGGGACCCGAGCCAACCGGCGCGGTAGATCCTTGCAGTTTTTGAAAGTCTTGAGCTTTTTTTAGAATCGGCACCAGCTTTTGGACTTTAAAACCCGCTTTGTGCGCATAGGCCGAGGCCAAAACCACTTTGTAAGATCGATTCTCTGGATCCTCTTCAAGAGAACGTTCTAAAAGCGCGATGGCCTGCTCGGGCTTTTGGGCGTCGATCATCTGGTAAGCGCGCGAGACAACATCTGTTTTTTTGGGACGACCCTTACTGCAACCCGAAAGACAACCCACTGTCAGGATTGTTAAGATCAAAATGGAAAAAAAAGAAGCTGGTTTCATCTGGCAGAGAACTTAGCAAATCTGGAGCTAAGTTCTCTGGACATCTAATCGATGGAGCGCGAGCCCTTGGGGGCCCAGTGACCAGATTTTTTACAGCCCGGAAAAAAAATTCAAAAAAAGTTTACTGGTACTTCACACCGCAGCCGTAGGGCTTCGTGGAATCCTTGGCGATTTTTTCGCCTTTGATCAGGCTGGTGGCCGCGGCAACAATGTAGTTCTCCGACTGAGCGATTGTCGACGGATCTGCCGAGTCATTGCTATCGATAGCTCCGTTGTAACGAAGGGTGCCTTTTCCATCAATCATGTACATGTGGGGCGTCGTTTTTGCGCCGTAAGTGCGGCCCATTTTTCCCGAATCATCGATTAAAATTGCATTCGCCTTGGCTCCTGCCGTCTGGGCGTTTTTTAAAGCCTCGTCCGAAGACAAGTAGCCTTGCTGTCCCTTCGCGGAAGAAATAACGGTCAACCAAACAACTCCTTTGCCGGTGAGTTCTGACTGAACCTTCTGCATGTTGCCACTGCCGTAATGCTTTTTAACGTAAGGGCAATCTTTGTTGTACCACTCAAGAACAACGTTTTTCCCTTTGAATTCGGAAAGCGTTCGCGTTTTCCCTGTCGCATCCATCACCGAAAAATCGGGCGCGGGTTTGCCAACAACGGCATCGGCAAAAGCGACCGAACCGACCATCAGGCTTGCGGCCAAGATTAAAGCACCTGTAGACATAATAACTCCTTGGTTTGATTCCAAAGCTGGAATCGTTTGGTTTTAATTTTTGGGCAACAAATCCAGAATTATTTGTTGGGTCAAAACCTCTGGCAGTAGCTGGGGTCTATGATCCGCTGATTTGTAAAAAACGTAAAGTGGAAGTGAGTTTCTGCCGAATCGTGACAAGGCCTTTGTGATTTTAGGGTCGTGATCGGTCCAATCCGCTCGGTAATGATCAACTTTGTTGCTCAGGAAAAAGGCTTTCACCGCGGGGGTGTTAAGAACCAGTTTTTTATTTACCTGGCAGGTGATGCACCAGGCTGCGGTAAAATCGATAAAAACGGGGCGTCCCTGTTTCAAGGAACTCTGGACGGCTTCGTCAGAAAAAACAGGCCAGTCAGCCTTAGTAGCGGCTTTAGGGCCGGGGGCTTGCGCCGGGAATAGAGCAGGTGCACTTAAGGAGACGAGAAAAAAGAAGAGCAAAGCGTACTGACGAAACTTTTCATTTTTAATTTTTCCTGAAAACCAAACTGCAAAGCCGATGAAAATTAAAAGCAGAAGAAGTCCCAAGACGCTTTCAGTTTGGGTTTGTTGGGAAACAACCCAGAACAACCACGCCACGGTGAGTAAAAGTGGAAAGGCTAAAAACTCTTTCAACGTCTGCATCCAGGCCCCAGGTTTTGGCAGAAATTTTAAAAGACCCGGCACATAGGAAAAGAGCAAAAATGGAAGTGCCATCCCCAGTCCCAGCGTAAGAAATATTAACAGGGTCAAATGAGCCGGGAGAGTTAAAGAGGCGCCCAAGGCCGTTCCCATAAATGGCGCCGTGCAAGGGGTTGCGACTACCGTTGCCAACACCCCGGTCAAAAAAGCGCCCCACTTCGACCGGGTGTTTCCGTAACTGTCCAACTGAGAAAGACTTTGGCCAATCTCAAAAAATCCTAGAAAATTCAGACTGAGCCAAAAAAATAAAATTCCAATTGCCGAGGCCACCAGTGGCGATTGCAATTGAAATCCCCAACCAATCTCTTCCCCTTGCGCCCGTAAAATCAAAAGCGTAGATCCGATCACCAGAAAAGAAACTACGATGCCTAGCGTGTAAAGCCAGCCGCCGGTGACTAAAGACTTTTTATCTTTATCCGGACCCAAAAAACTTAAGATTTTTATGGAAAGAACCGGAAATACACAGGGCATAATGTTTAAAATCACGC
This sequence comes from Bdellovibrio sp., assembly GCA_043759945.1. Classification (GTDB taxonomy): domain Bacteria; phylum Bdellovibrionota; class Bdellovibrionia; order Bdellovibrionales; family Bdellovibrionaceae; genus JAYUPS01. The sequence continues at coordinate 4,217 of JAYUPS010000019.1, read as the reverse complement.
CGCCCAACAAGGCCCCCAGCAAAATCCAAAACAAATTTGGTTTTTCAGTCTCCATAAAAATTTGAAAGGCCGTGGTTTTTCCCTGCGCGTCCTGGAGTGCAACTAAAAACTGGAACTCTTTATTCAGGTCTTTGGCATTTTCCTGGACGGGGATTCGGATTCGGTAGGGGTCTCCGTCGATTCCAACTTCCGGAGAGTTTGGCTTAAACGTCAAACCGTCAAAAGGGAAAACATGCAGGTTTTTACTCAACGTCTTTAAATTTTCCGGCAGCACCAGCCGAGCTTCCACGTCATTGGAAGTTTGGGACAAATTTAAAAGCTTTGCTCCAAAAATATTCTGACCGGACACCAAATCAGAAGCAAAGGTAGGGCTTTTTCCGGGCCGGGATTCAAGCCGTGTTTGCAAATCAGCAAAGTAGGGAATGCATTCAATTTTACAAACTAAAAACTCGAGCTTCAGGGAGACGTCCAAGCTCTTGTCTGCAGAACCTGGGGCTGAAAAAGGGAACTCGACTTTCCCGGAATAGCCGATATTCACCAGACCCGCGATAAGAAATCTTTGGGGAACAGGCCAGCCCTCTTGTCGTATTTCCACTTCCGGGGATTGCCAGGCAAATTTTGGCGCGGCTCCCGAGTCTCCCGGATTTTGCCAATAAATATGCCAGTCAGGAATAAGATCAAAGGACACTAAAAGAGAATTGATCCCCCCCGAAAGCTGAACTCGTCCTTCCGGAAAGCGAAAGGTCTCCGACTGAGCCAGTGATAAGATTGGGTAAAGCCAAATCAGAAAAACAAACAGTGCCCGCATTTTAACCCCGTGATTTTTAATATGCCTCAAGGTACTGTTCCAGCCAAGTGACCCCGGGAGATAAAATCAAATGACCAAGCAAGCCAGACAAAAATCAAATTCACAGAATTCACCAGGTTTAACTCGCTTCTTAGGCGTCGTCGAAAGGGCCGGGAATGCTCTGCCCCACCCGGCCATCTTATTTTTGATTTTAATGTTCGTCGTGATTTTTATTTCCTGGATCGTTTCGGTCTTGCAAATTCAAGCCGTTCATCCGGTAAAAAAGGAAACCATTCAGGCGATTAATCTCCTTTCTGGGAGTGGTATTCGCAGCATTCTTAATGACATGGTCAAAAATTTCTCGGGCTTTGCACCCTTGGGAACGGTGCTCGTCGCGATGCTGGGATTTAGCCTGGCTGAAAAAAGTGGGTTGCTGGCGACGCTGCTTCGACTTTTGGTCCTGAAAGCCCCTAAAAATCTGTTGGTCCCGGTGGTTCTATTTGCGGGAGTTCTTTCCCACACCGCAGGAGACGTCGGCTATGTTCTTTTGATACCCTTAGCCGCCATGACTTTTCACAGTGCCGGCATGAACCCTTTGGCGGGACTTGCAATCTGTTTTGCGGGGGTCTCGGGGGGCTTTGCCGCCAACATTTTGCTTAGCACGGCGGATCCGCTTTTGGCCGGAATTTCTCAAGAGGCCGCGCGAATCATTGATCCCAAGTACTTGGTTTCCCCTTTGGCCAATTGGTATTTTATGGCGACTTCGAGTTTTCTGATCGTGGGCGTGGGAACGGTGATCGCCAACAAGATCACCATTCCTTTTTTGGGTGAATACAAAGGCAATTCTGAAAAAGGAAAAATTGAAAGGCTAGGGTCCAACGAGAAAAAAGGCCTGCGGGCCGCAGGAATAACTGTTTTGCTTTTGATAACTTGGCTCTTGGTAGGACTTTTGCCCGAAGACGGATTTTTGCGCGATCCCTCGAGCCCGGGGGTTCTGAACTCAGCCGCCTTAAAAGGGGTTGTGGCCGTCATTTTCTTGTTCGGGGCCTTGCCGGGATTGGCCTACGGCTTTGCCTCGAAAAATTTTAAGAAGAGCGGGGATGTGATCGAGGCCATGCAGGATTCCATGGTGACGATGGCCCCCTACCTGGTGCTTGTGTTTTTTGCCTCTCAGTTTATTTCGCTCTTCAATTATTCCAACGTGGGCTTGATTATGGCCGTCAAGGGTTCCGAAGTTCTCAAGGAGCTGGGCTTGGGACCGATCCCCTTAATGATTGGTTTTATTCTGTTGACCGTTCTATTGGATCTCGTCATCGGAAGCGCTTCGGCTAAGTGGACATTGATGGCTCCCATTTTTATTCCTATGTTTATGCTGGTGGGAATTACGCCCGAGCTGACGCAGGCCTCTTACCGCGTGGCGGATTCGGTAGTGAATATTATTTCGCCGTTGATGTCTTACTTCCCTTTGATTTTAGCTTTCGCAAATAAATATGAACCCGAGGCCAAAGTCGGTACGGTGATTGCTCTGATGTTGCCTTATTCGGTGGGCTTTCTGATTTTTTGGTCCCTGATGTTGTTGGCTTGGATGACTTTGGGATGGCCCTTGGGTCCAGGAGGCCCACTCGGTCTTGTTATAATCCCAGGAAGCGTTTAAAAAATCTGAGAGTTTTTTCGGTGTAGGGGGGATAGCGGACCGCCAGATCCATAAAGCTCCCTCGAATCATAACACTCTTTGCGTGACTGAAAGTCTCGAAACTTTTGAACCCATGGTAACTTCCGACGCCACTCGCTCCCACACCACCAAACGGAAGCTCGGGGTGACTCAGATGCATCAACGTGTCGTTAACACAACCTCCGCCAAAGGACAGTTCCTGAGTAAATCTGGTTTGTTCCTCTGAGTTTTTTGAAAAAAAATAGGCCGCTAAAGGTTTTTCTTTGGCCTTCACTTGATCAAAAGCCTGATCCAAAGATTGATATTCCAGAATCGGAAGGATTGGACCAAAGATCTCCTCTTGCATAACTGGCTCGGACCAATTTGTTGGAAAAACCAAAGTCGGAGAAAAATAAAGTCCGTCCGAAGTTCCCCCAAGAATCACAGAAGCTCTCTGAAGTAGGGCTTTCAGTCGGTTCACATTTTTGGGATTAATAATCCGACCAAAACTTGTGCTCAATTTCGGATCTTCGCCGTACTGATTCAAAATCTGGGTCTTTAATTTCTGAATGAAAGCCTGAGTAATTTTCTGATCAACTAACAGGTAGTCTGGCGCTATACAAGTTTGACCCGCGTTGTAGAACTTCCCCCAAACAATCCGTTTGGCGGCCAAATCCAGGTCCGCGTTTTCGCTGACAATGGCGGGGCTCTTTCCGCCCAGTTCTAAAGTGACCGGCGTTAAATGGGGTGCTGCCGCCTGCATCACGATTTTTCCAACGGCGGTGCTTCCGGTAAAAAAAATGCAATCAAATTTTTGCTTTAATAAATCCGTGGTTTCAGCCACTCCGCCCAGGACCACCTGAACCTGGTCCGTGGGAAAAACCTGTTTCAGAAGCTGAGCCAATAACTTTTCCGTTTGAACCGCGAGCTCCGAGGGTTTTACCGTCACCGAGTTGCCCGCGGAAAGTGCGCCGATCAGGGGGAGCATTACCAGCTGAAATGGGTAGTTCCACGGACCCACGATGAGAACTTTTCCCCGTGGTTCATAAATGATTTGGTTTTTTGAAGGAAAGCTCGACAGTCTCCAGCCCACTTTTTTCGGCTTCATCCATTTTTTTAGATTTTTCTTATGATATTTGATCTCTTCGATCACCATGCCGATTTCGCTGCTTAAAGCCTCGACCGAATGTTTACCCAAATCGGCTTTCAGGGCTAAGCAGATATCATCCGTTTTACTTAGGATCGCCAGTTCCAGACGATCTAGGGAATTCCAGCGGGACAGATAGTCACTCTTCATTCGAATCTGGTCCCGCATCCGTTAATTTTCTCGAGGCAAAATAAGCAGTCGAGATCGAAAATAAAATCAAACTGACCCAGGTTGAAATCGTCAATCCCGCAATCAAAGCTCCCCGGTAATCGTCCCGGTAGTATTCCAGAGCCAACCGGCCCAGCGAGTGCAGGATAATCCACTGGGCAAACAAATCGCCAGAATACTTGGTCGTTTTGCGGCGGCTTAGAAAAACGAACAGGCCAATTTCATAAATTAGGGCATAAAGTTGCGTCGGGTGGCGGCCTTCGACGGCCCAGGGCAATTCACAAACTTTACCGTAGCAACAGCCGGCAAAAAAGCAGGCCCCTCGTCCCAAGCCGTAGCCGAGCGCCATGATGGGGGCAAAGAAATCGGCCCAAAAACCAAAACTTTCTTTTTTGGATTGCAGGTAAAACCAACTCACGACAAAGGCCGTTAGCATTCCCCCGTAAAAAACAAAGCCCCCCATC
>JAYUPS010000018.1:0-15600 GCA_043759945.1 Bdellovibrio sp. | reverse complement strand
CTGGAACCTTAATCCAACGGTGTAACCAAGGTTGGACTCCGTACCCTCTTTAACTCCAGCTTGGAAGTGAGCTACCAGTTCATTGGTCCCTCGTAGCCGAGCGATCCAATTGAGCCAAATCTCATCGCCCTCCGGTGAAATTCGCTTGCTCCAGTACTCATAAGTTTTCTGAAGCTTTGCTAAGGCTGGTGGGTCTTGGGGAATAAATTCGTAAAGCTCAGGATCTTTTAGTAGCTCCGTCATCTCCTCTGCGTGAGAAACCAAAACCGGCTCTAAAATTAATCTCGCGGTCTTTAACAGCAACTTTTCGTCAGATGGAAGTTTCAGAATCATTTCGTTAAGTACCTTTGTCTTAAATTTGATGCACCAAAAGAGTTAAATTCACTTTGAATAAACTGTCGCGCGACAAGTTCGTGAGTAAAAGCCTTTGCTTTGATGATTGGATTTGGGATTAAAACCCAGGGATTTTGGTCGAAGAAAGACTCTCTCTACTTCTTTTGCAAATAAATAATCTTCAGCAATGTTCCAATTTTAGAACGAAACTTTTCATGCAACGATTCGATTTGACGTTGTTCAATCCGACCTTTGTTGGACCATTCATCTCCAAAGGGGTAGGAGTCAATTCTCAAGGTGATTTTCAATTCTTGTAAGTTAACGACCAGGAATGAAGCGACAGTGAACCCTGCTTGCGCGGCCTGCAAATCAGTTTCTGAAGTACCCTTGTAATTGTCTTGAGTCAAAGAGTTCGGATCCCAACCGGTGCTAGCTTCTAATTTACCCACCGAAATATATCCAAGTAGATCCTTGCCAAGTTGTGGCCCACTAACAGTAACGATACACGACATTTCCTTAACATTATTGCTGCCCGCTAACTGCTTGTAAAGCTGTGAAAAGCAGAGATCGACGGAGTTTCTATCCAAAGTGAAGTTTGTGGTCATCTGCTTAGAAGGAATTGGTGTTGTATTTACCGGATTATCAAATCCCGCTTGCGCGAATGAAAACCCAGAGAGCAGTAGAGCTAAAACAATGGCTAATTTCACGAATCGACTCCTTGTATAAGTTTTGTTCAGAAGGCTCTTAATTGCGAGCTTGATACAATCTAAGCTTACAACGGGGCCTAGTCTTTCCTCTGCTGATGGATAAGCAAGAACTGCTCCAAAACCCAATGGTTTCAAAACAAATATTGACCACTAAGACAATGGTTCAGGCGACCGCTGTTTACTCAATGCCCTGAGACTGAAGCAGGAAACCGGAACATGTTAATTTTTGTTGGCCGTCGGTCACAGCGACCGAGTGTTGACCGCCGGTCGTAAGGATCTCAATCGTCTGCAACGTGGCTGTTACCATTTCGCGACCACGGTAGTTGGTGGATGCGTAAATTCGTACGAAGCTGTCTCACGATGCATCCGTTGTTTCCGACGTAAGAGGCGATTCGCTCGTTAGCCAAAACATTCTGAGCCAAACCTAAAAGCAGCAGTGTTGAAATCTCGACTTTAATAAAATTCTCTAAGGTAAATATTCGTTACGTAGGCCCTGGGTGTACTTGAATTTGGTCCCTCGATCCAAGGAAGATAGATAACTTGAAAAGCTTTCTTGATCCTTTAATCTAAACCTGTCGCACGACAGGTTTAATGGACGCGCTCACTGGATACGGTTACTTGATTCGCTTACTTGACCCGATTGACGATGATCGCGATTTTAATCAAAGGGGCTTCGCCCTCTTTTCCCTCGGAGATACTAGCCTCTTTGCCAGGAGCCGCTATAATTTGTGGCCTGCCCAAGATTTTTCGGGCGCCCTTATATTCCTCGCGAATTGTGAAGCTTGCTAAAATGCCATCTTCAGGCTTTTGGCTTTTGTCTGCGGCGGTGATTTCAACGATGGTACTTGCACCATTTTCGGCTACAGACCGAGAAATTACCTCTGGTTTGTTAGATTTAACGGTGAATGTGCGGTTGTTTGGCATGAGGCTGCCGTTAATGGAAATTTCTTTGATTTGAATTTCGAAACTTTGCGTAGTGGCAAAGGCTGAAAACGAAACTACCGTGGCTAATAAAATCCCGAAGGTTCTCATGGATGTTTCCCTTTGTTGTCATAAAGCTTATTTTAGTTTGGCGTTGAGACAAGACTAATCGGTGAAAAATAGGATTGCTCGAGGGACTTCCGCACGCCAGGCTTGGGGATGAGTCTATTTTTGCGGATCATGGCCGTTTTTTATTTCATCGGGTCGGTTATTCATTTAGCGGATCTCTTGGACCTTCGGATGCAATTAAGTTTGTTGCCGCTTGAGTGGAAAGTCTGGATTTGGTATTTGTTTTTGTCTGATTTCGCCGCGGCGGTGGGTCTTTGGCTGAAAAAGCCATGGGGTCAGGGTTTGTTTGTCCTGATCGCTATTTCACAGCTTATCGCATATCTGGGTTTGCCATCTTTCTTTGGTCCCCAACCGCTACTAGTCGTTTTTCATACCGCCACTCTTTTGATCTATTTTATACTTCTAGTTCTTCGACTCAAGACTCGCTCAAAATAACCTGTCGCGCGACAGGTTCGGGATTAGAGTGATGACATTAGCTTCGAGTTTAGAACTACAACCGCGCAGCAGAAACTATTTACTGAGTTTGGTGTACGTTAATTCTTGTCGGCCAAGTTCCTCTGAGACAAACATGAACCCTGGCCAACAGGTACTGGATTGGACTCGTCTATCCATTGCGCTCAGGATCGCTGCTTCCGACCCACGAAGTGTTAGGTTTAGTCCCATGAAAGCACATGCTTTGCCGAGATTCTTTCCGGTGTAATCAACGCTGGTCTTCAGCGCGGGTATTCCCAAATCCAACCTTAAAAAATATATCTGTCCTGGTTTCAAACTGGCTTCGAAGCTACCAGTCACTTCACCAGCAAAATTTCGTTGTACCACGACTGCCAAGCCAGGTTTGGCTTCAAATACAAAGTAGCTTCCGCTCGAAGATGTTCCAACTTTTTGACCATTCAGAATTATGTCAGGACTTCGAGCTGCACCTGTAAAAGCTGAGGGGCGATAGACATAGACCAGGGCACTGTCTTTCGGCGCATTCTTAACAGAATCGAAATTTGGTCCCAGCGACGCGCAGCCGGTGCAAAAAAGCATTGCCGCGAAAAAGAAAATCTTCATAATTCACCTCGTTAGATTTTGGTAGGACGGAGAATGAAACGAGTCAATCGAGAACTGATTTTGCCTTTAGGATAAGGCACAAGATTGCCTGGATTAGAAATATGAAGCCAACTTGTCGCACGACAGGTTAAGACCGCATGCTGTAGACTACAAAGCCAGAATGGTTAGCTACTTTATCATACAGGGTTCGTGCCGGTGCATTGGTTTCATGGGTCTGCCAATAGACGTGGGGTGCGTTCATGGCTTTCGCCTTTTCACAGACGGCCAGGATGAGAGATTTACCAATACCGCGTCCGCGAACCGTTTCGTCGGTAAAGAGATCCTGTAAATAGCAGACGTTGTTTTCTCTTGCTGTATGTCGGTGAAACAGAAATGTGGCAAAGCCTAAAAGTTTTCCATCCAATTCCGCCACTAAGGCATGCATCGGTTCCTCGGGATCCAAGAATCGTGTCCAAGTTTTCTGGGTTATCTCTATGGGAACTGTTCTCTTGTAAAAGGAATTGTACCCTTCCCACAGGATTTTCCAGGGTTCAAAATCTTCGTTTTTAACGTTTCTTGTTATCATGTAAGCCTCAAAGCCATTTGTTCAACCGAGGATCCCGTCAGCGTAAATCGCCCCTTAAGCCACGGATTTTGAATTTCAATAAAACCCTGGGGCTGGTTTAAATAAGTCCGACAATCACAAACGGCACCCGCCAAGGGCATTTGGTAATTGGCCCTCATGGCTGATTCATCCACACGGCCCGAAAGGGGCGCAAAAGAAACGGCCACCTGACCCAGCGGCCAAAAATACTCGAAACCAGTTAGCCGCAGGGATTGTCCGTCAGCATCCAATTCGAAAACCTTTTCGCTGCGGTAAAAAACAATTCCCCACTTTTTTAATTTTGTGGAGTGATTCACCCGAGCCGAGGACTCCTGATAATCGACGTTGGTCCACATCGAAAAGGGACCAAACAGGTCTTGTGTAAAGACGAACGCCGCAATCCGGAGTTTGGTCAGCAAAGGCAACTTGGCCTGCCAAAGATCGCGGTGGCTTAGGATCTCAAGTCGAACAGTCCAATCCCAAGACCCGCAATATCTGGTAAAATAAGCCTGATTTGATTTCATGGTGGGAATTTCGGACCCTGGCACCTTTTATTTCGCGTGCAGCTTCGCCAGCTCCACAAACGTGCGAACCATCGCGCCGCTGGCACCCTTGCCTGAACAATAATTCAAGCGATTTCCCACGGCCCAGGCCGTTCCTGCGACATCAAAGTGCGCCCACGGAATGTCTGCGCCGACAAAATTTTCTAAGAAGGCTGCTGCCGTCGCTGATCCCGCACCCTTGGTGTTGGAAATGTTCGACAGGTCCGCGAAAGTTCCTTTGATGTCATCGTTGTGATGATCTGTCAGCGGCATCGGCCAAACCCATTCTCCGGAAGCCTCAGAAGCAGCAAGTACTTTTTTACGAAGTCCTTCGTTACGAGTGTAGAAGCCCGTGTGAATATTGCCCAGAGCTACAACCATAGCGCCGGTTAACGTCGCTGCATCCACCATCAACAGTGGTTTTAATTCGGTTCCGTAAGAAAGCGCGTCGGCCAAGATCAAGCGGCCTTCGGCATCCGTGTTATTGACCTCGAAAGTTTTGCCATTGCGAGCGGTGTGCACGTCGCCGGGTTTCGTGGCGGCTCCGCTGGGCATATTTTCGGTCGAGGCAACCAAGCCAACCACATTCACTTTCAATTTTAATTTGGCGATCGCCAGCACAGCGCCAATCACGTTCGCGCCACCGCACATGTCGTATTTCATTTCTTCCATCGCGGCCGAGGGCTTAATGCTAATTCCCCCGGTGTCAAAGGTCAAACCCTTGCCGACATAGACGATGGGTTGAGTTTTCGCCGCTCCGCCATTGTATTCCATGATGATAAAGCGTGGTTCTTCGACGCTCCCGCGGGCTACGCCGAGCAGTCCACCCATGTTTTCTTTTTCGATGCGTTTTTTATCCCAAACGGTGACCTTAAGACCTATTCCAATGGCGGCTGCAACCACCGAATCCGCCAAAATTGTCGGAGTCATCAAATTGCCGGGCATATCACCCAAGCGACGAGAGAAATTCACGGCTTCGATCAAAGTCACGGCATCGGCAAAAGATTTTTGCGAAGCTTTGTCGCCAAATTTTTTACTGACTAAATTGATCGATAGACCCGCGTTGTCTTCTTTGGTTTTTGGTTTGGATTTCAATTCATCAAATTTGTAAGAAGCCAGCATCAAACCTTCGGTGACGCCCTGAAGTGCGTTCTTTGCTACGACGCCGTCCAAGCTGACGTCAACGCTCTTAATTTTCAAAGTCTGAAGGGTGCGCAGAACTGCGGCTGCCGTCTGACGATACTTTTCTGTGTTGCTGGCATCACCCAGACCCGCAATCAATACATGTTTGTAACCATTAAAATTTGTTTCTCGAAACAAAACAGTTTCTTTGTGTTTGCCGGCAATTGTCTTATCGCTGACAGAATTCGCGAACTTTTTTGCCACTTCCGCGTGGGTGATGACAACCGAAGTGTCGGTTCCCTTTTTCCGAGTCTGGGAAAAGACCACCAAAACATCAGCCGAGGTTTTCGCGCTCGTTGCCAGCTTGATTTCAAATGGCGGAAGTTTTGTTTCAGATTGAGTCACTGTTTTTTTCGAAGTCTTCGCGGGAGTTGTCTCTTTTTTAATCATTTTTTACCTCAGTTTTTACTATGCGTTATGGTCTAGCACCGCTGGCTTGATTGATGCAATCCTGTTCCTCGACGAGCTTAACTGGACCCAAAACCTGGGGACCGATGATTCAGGGTTTTTCGGCTTCCGCCGATAGACAAGATGGAAAGTCGCACCCATAGTTAAGACTACCGGAGGAACCACCCATGGCACTGATCCCTTACGTCATTGAGCAAACATCCCGCGGCGAGCGCAGTTACGACATTTACTCGCGTTTATTGAAGGATCGCATTGTGTTTATGGGAACCCAGGTCACCGACGAAGTTGCCAACAGCATTATCGCGCAGTTTTTGTTTCTGGAGGTCGATAATCCTGAGAAAGACATTCATTTGTACATCAACAGTCCGGGCGGAAGCGTTTCGGCGGGTCTAGCTATTTACGACATGATGCAGTTCGTGAAATGTGACGTCTCAACCTATTGCATGGGAATGGCGGCCAGCATGGGTTCGCTATTGCTTCAAGCCGGAGCTGCCGGCAAAAGATATGCGCTACCCAACAGTCGCATCATGATTCACCAGCCTTGGGTCCAGGGCGGAATCGGCGGACAGGTTACGGATATTGAAATTCAAGCCAAAGAACTTGGTAAGACCAAGGCAAAGCTGACTCGCATCTACGAAAAGCACACGGGACGCGACTATCAAAGTTTGGTCAACACTATGGAAAGAGATTATTATTTAGATGCGGTCGAGGCCAAAGCCTTTGGATTGATCGACACCGTCGTAGATACACGTAAGGGCAAAGGAACTGAAAAATGACAACGAACACACGTGATTCCTCGGGCGCACTTCGCTGCAGTTTTTGCGGCAAAGGGCAAAAAGAAGTCAAAAAGCTCATCGCGGGTCCAGGAGTTTACATCTGTGACGAGTGCATAGATCTTTGCACCGACATTATCGACGAGGAAAAAGAGCGCGAAACGCAAGTCAAAGGTTCTTTCAAAGTTCCAAAACCGGCGGAAATAAAAGCGCATTTGGACGAGTTCGTGATCGGACAAGACATCGCAAAAAAAGCGCTTTCGGTCGCGGTTCACAACCATTACAAACGCATCAACTCGGCTCAAGGGTCACGCAAGAGCCAAGACGTCGAGTTGCAAAAATCAAATATTCTTCTGATCGGCCCTACGGGCTCAGGAAAAACTCTGTTAGCTCAAACAATTGCCAAGGTTTTAAATGTGCCCTTCGCGATGGCGGACGCCACTACTTTAACTGAAGCCGGCTATGTGGGCGAGGATGTGGAAAATGTGGTCTTAAATCTATTGCAGGCCGCTGACTATGATATCGAACGCGCCCAACGTGGAGTGATCTACGTGGATGAAATCGATAAAATCTCTAGAAAATCTGAAAATCCATCGATCACCCGAGACGTTTCCGGCGAAGGCGTGCAGCAAGCGCTTTTAAAAATTCTCGAAGGCACTGTGGCTAATTTACCCCCTAAGGGCGGCCGCAAGCACCCCCAGCAAGAATTTATTCAAGTCGACACCAGCAACATCTTGTTCATCTGCGGAGGAGCTTTCGTTGGTTTGGAAAAAATAATTGAAAGTCGCACTTCCAATCGAACGATGGGAATTGCGGCAGACATTAAATCGGCGAGTGAAAAGGCGAAAGTCGAGAGTTCCCTCCACAAGTTGGAGCCTGACGATTTGGTGCGCTTTGGATTGATCCCTGAGTTTATCGGACGACTACCCGTAGTAGCCGTACTAGACCAGCTCGATGAAAAAGCGTTGATTGATATTTTAGTTACTCCACGGAACGCTTTGACGAAACAGTTTCAAAAACTTTTTAGCTTCGAGGGCGTTACTTTGAAGTTTACGGAAGCGGCTTTGAAAGCAATTGCTGCTCAAGCAGTGAAAAGAAAAACGGGCGCCCGTGGGCTTCGCAGCGTCATTGAAACTGCAATGTTAGATACTATGTTTGAAATTCCTTCCAAGACGAACGTTAAAGAAGTTATCATTGACGATAAGGCGATCGACGGTTCGGGTAAGCCGACGTTGATCTACAAGTCTGAGGATGAAATGCGCGCCGAGGAGACAGCTAAGAAAAGCTCTGCAGAGAGCGCCTAGCTGTAACCGAATCGACCCGCCATAGCGTCCTCAGTCTAACCAATTGACAGGGGGAAACCATGGCCGGTCGAGAACTTCCGTTACTTCCACTCCGAGACCTCATCATCTTTCCACACATGATGATGCCCCTCTTTGTCGGGCGCGAAAAAAGCATCAATGCGCTTGAAGACGCAATGTCAAAGCAAACTGATATTGTGCTCGCCGCTCAAAAAGACGCAAAAACGAACAATCCCGAGTCAAAGGACATCTTTTCGATTGGAACTCTCGGAACCATTATCCAGCTTTTGCGCCTGCCGGACGGCACGGTGAAAGTTTTGGTCGAGGGAAAAAAACGAGTTCGCATTAAAAACTTTGTGAACAACGATAACTTCTTTGTTGTGAACATCGACGAAGTCGCGGATGACGTGATCAACCAAGTTGAGACCCAAGCGCTGATCCGTTCGGTTAAAACTACTTTTGAAACCTATGTAAAATTAAATAAACGCATTCCCCCTGAAACCCTGATGCGCGTTTCGACCATCGAAGCTGCCGGAGAACTTTCCGACATTATCGTGGCCCAATTGAATTTAAAATTGGAAGAAAAGCAGAAGGTTTTAGAAATCTTTGATCCGGGCAAACGTTTGGAGCACCTGTTAAATCTGATGACGGGCGAGATCGAAATTCTTGAGGTCGAGAAAAAGATCCGCACTCGTGTAAAAAAGCAAATGGAGCGTTCGCAAAAAGAATACTATTTGAACGAGCAAATGCAGGCGATTCAAAAAGAGCTGGGTGATAAAGATGACTACCAACAAGAATTAGTCGAGCTCGAAGAAAAAGCCGCTAAGAAAAAAATGAGCAAAGAGGCCGTTGATAAGATTAAAAAAGAAATCAAGAAATTGAAAATGATGTCGCCGATGAGCGCGGAAGCCACGGTCGTGCGAAATTATATCGACTGGGTACTGTCGCTTCCTTGGCAGGATTACACCGAAGATCGCCATGACGTTAAATTTGCCGAGCAAGTCTTGGATGAAGATCATTGGGGCTTAGAAAAAGTCAAAGAACGAGTGCTCGAGTATCTCGCGGTTCTTTCACTCGCAAAAGATCTCAAAGGACCTATTTTGTGTCTGGTCGGGCCTCCGGGTGTTGGTAAAACCTCGCTTGCCCGGTCTGTGGCTCGCGCTTTAAATCGTTCTTTTGCTCGAATTTCATTGGGCGGAGTGCGTGACGAAGCCGAGATTCGCGGACATCGAAAGACTTATGTGGGCGCAATGCCAGGTAAGATTTTGCAAGCTTTGCGCAAAGTCGACAAAGGCAATCCGCTCGTTCTGTTGGATGAGATCGATAAAATGGCTTCGGATTTCCGCGGTGATCCCAGTTCGGCAATGCTCGAAGTTTTAGATCCTGAGCAAAATAATAACTTCCAAGATCACTACTTAGAGCTTGAGTACGATCTGTCAAAAGTGATGTTTATCGCGACGGCAAATTCTTTGCACTCGATTCCTCGTCCGCTTTTGGATCGTATGGAAGTCATCAGTCTTGAGGGCTACACCGAGACCGAGAAATTCCATATCGGTCGCAATTACTTGGTGCAAAAGCAGCTGAACGCTCATGGATTGAAAGATCATAAAATTCAAATCCAAGACGCCTCGCTCAGAAGCATCATACGGTTTTACACGCGGGAAGCTGGGGTTCGTAACTTGGAACGTCAGATCGCTAACGTTTGCCGTAAAGTTGCGCGCGACATTGTCCGAGGCGAAGCGGCTTCGGCCATGGTGGGCAAAAAGAAGAAAGCCGCCGGAAAATCATCCAAGGCCTCGACGAAAGTTGCACCCTACATCGTTACTCCGAAAAAACTTGTTGAGCTTTTGGGGCCTGAAAAATTCAAATACGGCCGCATCGAAGAGTCCAACGAGATTGGATTGACCAACGGTATGGCTTGGACCGAAGTGGGCGGTGACTTACTTGCGGTCGAAGCCAATGTGGTTCCCGGCAAAGGAAAGTTCACTGTCACTGGACAGCTGGGCGACGTGATGAAAGAAAGTTGTTCGGCAGCACTGAGCTACGTGCGCTCGCGAGGGCCTCTTTTTGATCTTGATAAAGAGATCTTCCAAAACATCGATGTGCATATCCATTTGCCAGAGGGAGCAACTCCCAAAGATGGTCCGTCTGCAGGGATCGCGCTGACTTGTTCAATTGTTTCCGCGATTACTCGTATTCCGGTGAAGCGCACTGTGGCGATGACGGGTGAAGTCAGTCTTCGCGGGAAAGTCTTGCCCATCGGGGGTTTGAAGGAAAAAGTCATGGCAGCGCATCGCGGCGGAATCAAAACGATTATTTGTCCGAAGGAAAATGAAAAAGATCTTAAGGAAATCCCTAAAGAGATTCTTAAGGATCTAAAGATCATCTTAGTGGATCATGTCGATCAAGTGCTCGTGAATGCATTAGATATCAAGAATGCTAAAGAACTGTTTAAGGTCGAGCGCGAGCGAGGCTTGGGACTCAAAGCGAACTACACCGGACACAACGTTCAAGTCAGACATTAAGACATCAAACTCTGAGGTAAAAAAACTTTTAGGCCGATGCATCCTGCATCGGCCTTTTTATTTCTGTGACGAAACCCTGACATTGAAATTGACCTTTTTTTTAGAATTTGTAAGAACAAGGAATCATTTTTAAAGGGGAAACTTTTGGCTCAAGCAGCAGATTCAAATGTAAAGGCTGACGGCCTATTTGAAATCGGGAAGCTTTATTGCGACCGGGGAGACTTTTTCCTGGCGATTGAAAAGCTGACCGAGGCTGCATCTCTGTTTCTTGAGGACCGCCAGTTCGAACTCTATGTAAAAACTCAAAATTTACTTCTCCGAATTTTTGCTGAGACTGAGCAAGACGAAAAAATCAATCAGGTTAAAGAGATTCTCCAAGATCTGGTGATCAAAGAAAATATCGAGCCGAATTCCAAAACTTATTACACGTTGGCATTGTGCGCTTCTTTTAAAGAGCAACACGAGACTGCGCTCGATTATTTGCAAAAAGCTCTCAGTTTGGCACTGGCGAAAGATAGCAAAGTTGATCTTTGTTATGCGATTGGTGGATTTACAAAAGTCTACAGCAGCTTAGGTCGTTGGGATGATGCTCTTAAAGAAATTGAAAATTTGAATGTATTCTTTGAAGTTCTAGATGTTCCCGAAATTAAAATCGCAACTAAACTTCAACACGCCATCATTTTGACTGGGAAAAAAGAATACGAAAAAGCATTGGATCTTTTATGGAGTGCCTATGAAATGGTCCGCACCCAAAAGACCATGCAGATGCATATCTATTTGTTATTTGCTATTGGTCGCGTGTATTTGCAGTCGGGCGAAAAAGATTCAGCGCGTATGTATTTGAATTTGGCTTCAAAAGCTGTGGATCCAAAAAATATGGTTCGATTGTCTCGCCAAATTGAACATGATTTGGCCGAAGTTGGCGGCGAAGATGTTAAAAATTACGATCTCGTCTTCGATCTAGAAAATCATTCGGTAATTGAGCGCCGTTTGGGCCGCGTTGATTTTAAAAATCAGTTTATCCTTTTGGATCTCTTGCGCTTGTTTGTGACTCACCAGGGACAGGTCTATTCAAAAGAGTTTTTAGTCGAAAACGTTTGGAAGCAGTCTTATGATCCTGCGGTTCACGACAACAAAGTTTACGTCACTATTAAACGTTTGAGAAAGCTCATTGAGCCTGATTTCGACCGGCCTAAATACATCTTCCGCGCGAAAAACGGTTATTTCATGAATAAGACGGCGCGGATCCTGATGGATCAAAGTTTCGATAAGAATCAGGCTGAGGGGGGTCAGTTGTGAGGCTCATAATTTTGATATTCCTAGGGTTCACCCTGTGGGTCACCTTTGCTATGGGAGCCGGAACTGGAACGTTGCCGGTAGAAAAACCCAACGAGCTCATCTGTCCCGGGGACAAGTTCATTAAGGGTGGCGATCCCAATCCATGGCCTTGGGGTCTGGAAGATATGTTTCCATGGCACTCGGTGGACGGAGTTTGGGCTCCGATCGAAGGCAAATGCGACTCTTTATTCTCGTTAAAAGTTCGAACCATGGAAAGTGGCAAAAAAGTGGTCCAAATCCACCAGATCGATCCGGTGAAGTGCCAACGCCAGGGTATTGGTGTGGGCGCCGAGAAAAACCGTATTGTTCAAGCGGACATGACCAACTTAAAGGGTGTGAGCTTCGACGTTACTTTGCGGGCCTTCAGTGAGCAGATTCTTGCGCCTATTCGCCTGTTTAGCGGGCCTCCGCCGACGGTCTTGGTTCTGACCATGTACCCGAAGGGGGATTGGCAGCGAAGAAAAAGCTACGAACTTCAAAAAATAGCTGAAGTTCCCCAGATGATCTGTTACAAAAACGATTCTTTACAATAGGGAGTTAGCTCAGTTGGTAGAGCGCCACCCTTACAAGGTGGATGTCGCAGGTTCGAATCCTGTACTCCCTACCAAATTTCATAAGTATATGAAATTATTATAATATTTATCTCATCTCGATACGTTTTTTCCAAACTTGATATATCAATAAGTACATGTCATAATTGATATATGTGGACTGTCGAATTTGAAAGCTCTCAAGTAGAAAAAGAAGTGGCTGATCTTATAAAGTCCAAAAAACTAACGGCAGATGATCAGGCCATTATTAATGCCTGGATTCAGCAAATTTCCTTACATGGGCCTGAATCGATTCGTGGGGATTTTAAGTGGGCCGACCATCCATTAACTGAAGAATGGGAAGGTTATCGATCATCTGCATTTTCAAATAGAGGACGCATTATTTACCGAATTGTTGAAAAGAAAATTATGATCAAGGTAGCTAGAATTACTGATTCTCATAATTATAAGAAAGGAAGGAAAAGATGAAAAAGACAACCAAAAGACCAATAGATCTTTTCAAAGCGGCAAAATCCACGGGTGACTTAATAAAAGCCTTTCGTGCTAATTTTGGTTTTAAACAGGATGATATGGCTCATGCGTGCAAAATCTCCCAGGCAAACCTGTCGGCGATAGAAAAAAATCGTCGAGAAGTTGGCCCTCGCATAGCTCTACGGCTTGCTGCTTTTATGGGTCTCAGTCCGGATGTCATTCTTTATCCTAGTGGCTACGAGGCAGAGCCAGAATACCAAGAAGTTAGAGCAAGATACCATAAAGTAATTCCTATAGTGGCTAAAGGAAGATCTTAAGTAAAATTATGACAAAGAAAGTTAGCAAGAAGGTGACAACGTTCGGGAACATCCAATCCATGTTCCTGTGAGTCAAAAAAATCCAACTGGCATCACTATCAGGGATCGTCATTTAAGACGGCTAAAGGGCACCTATCTCGATCTTTCTGAAATAGAGGAGATATTTAAAAATTACGATCGGAGGAATATCGTTTATCCTACCAAGAGTAAATTAGAACAGCCTAATAGCGATAAGTATGACGACGTTATTGCTGTTTGGTGTGACTATTTTAACAATAAATTCAATACCAATCCACTTTTAGATCCGAATACGGTTAAAGCACTTGTCGCCAGTGAATCTGATTTCAAAGAAAATCCTAAAAATCCTTTAGCCAGTGGAATTGCCCAGATCACACCAGAGACCTTTAAGGCATTGCAAGATCCCGATGGCGAAGTTAAAGATTTCATTTTTAAGGAAATCAGAAAAAAAGATTTAAAAAATCCTTCGATTGCAATTCCTATGGCAATAAGGTGGCTATCTCGAAAAAAGAGACTGGCCGAAGGAAAATTGGGCAGAGCTGCGACCGCGGAAGAAATTATTTTAGAATATAAAGGACTTTTTAAAAGCAAGAGCCCATATAAAAACAAGGCTCTCGAAAAATTTAGAAAAGAATATGGCAAGCTCACTAAAAAATAAAATACTCATTATTATATTATTGTTCTCGTTATGCGGGTGTGTGACCTCAAGATATCATGCAAATGAGCCGAACATGCAGGGAACAGAAATCGAAGCAACTCCGGATCGAATTATTGCAGAGTGTGAATTTATAACTGAATACGAAGGTGATTATCAAAATCCATATGGATTTATGATTCATATATTAGACAATGAAAAGACTGTTTTGACGGTAAGTAATGGCACGGTTTTAGATAAGAAGGATTGTTTTGAAAGATTAAGAGTCTCTGAGAAAATTATTAATAATAGCACAAAAGTTTTTGTGCTAGGCAGAGGGGATGCGAATGCTCCAATTAAACTAGAAATATTTACTCATCGCTTTCCTGAGCATGGAACTTTTTATGGAAATGGCCGAAGTCTCAATTTTCTTGGTATTTGGAACGATAACGGACAATGTTATAGTGCTTTTAATGAGCCAGATGACCTCTGTTTGCGAGCTCAAAAGTAGTTGTGTTTTAATTATAAAAATATTTAAGGATGGCCTCTGGCGTGTGGTCCGTGCGGAGAGGCGAAGAAGGTATGACTCAGTAAGAGCGTCACTCAGAAGAAAGTTTCAGAATCTCTAAATAAAAAACCTAGCGAAGTTAAAGGTTCAATGCGACGGCAGCCCTTTCGTGCTCCCCCGATTGTCAGATTGGGACACGGGCCGACAAGCTGAAATTTTTCGAATGTTCCTAGCAAGTATTAATCTTCCGCGAATTCGATTTCACGATCTTCGAGCTTCGTGGGTGGAAAGATCTGAAGACAATGATGATTTATCTTCGCAAAGCGGGTATCGATACTCGAGGAACTTTAAGTGACTTTTCGATCCACGATGATATTCCGAAGCAAGGGAAATTGCTGCATCTTGAATTATCTAATGGGAGCAACCAGGCCACCTAATTAATTGAAATTATTGGTTTCCCTGGCTTATTATAAACACCTTGAATTGTACGTCCATACGTACTAGTATATGTACAAGTGAGGTGTTTATGTTCAAAGCAACAGTTGTGGCTTCGAAGCTCAGAGAGAGAATGGCCGAATACTTTGACGTCGCATCAGGCACGAATGTCGTTCAGATTTTACACCGTGGAAGCGATGTAAAAGTCTTGATGACTCAAGAGCATTACCTGAGCCTTCTTTCTAGGTTGGCGCTGTATGAGGCTCCAAGTGCTTCAAGACAAGTTCCATCAAAATCAGCGAAAGAGATTGAAAAAAGCGTGTTGGCCAAGTTGCGACAGTTAGACGAGGAAGAACCTGCCAATGCTAACCGTAAATTGGGAAATATCCGCTCAAGATTGGAATGAAGCGTGGGCGCTCCAGATCGCCGTCGAATTCTCGATGACTCACGTGCAGACCTATTTGGCCGAGATCCAGGCCGCCGAAAATCGCATTGCAGCCCACCCGAAAATCGGAACTGATTTTAAGTCCCCTCGGAAGAGACTTAAGCGCCTTGTTACATCGTCTGGCTATTCGGTATTTTACCAATTAGATGATCTGGAAAAACCAACTTATGCAACGATCGTCTCAATTGTTCGGGGACAGCAGGAACTGTAGCTATTGATTGATGGCCAGCGGAAAACTTTAATGGATGTCTTTTTCGACAATTCTATCCTCAAAAATGTTCTCTCTCAAAATGGGCCGCAACGCGCCGAAGCTTTCGAGAGGAATTTTGAACCTACCCCGATTTTACGGACAGGAGATTTTGTGGTAAACACACAAAAGCAAGGGGTCCGAGATGAAACAAAAGTACACCAAAGAATTCAAGCTTG
>JAYUPS010000017.1:0-15652 GCA_043759945.1 Bdellovibrio sp. | reverse complement strand
CTATCTTTAAGGCCGTTACGACATTCCTGAGTCTTTTTCTGGCCGGTTATTTGGTCGTCTTCAGTTTTCAAAACTGCAGTCGGGCTCGATTGGGAGTTCAAGAAGTAAACAGCAAAGTTGCCGGTCTTGATGTCAACGGGCCCCAAGATGTGGCACCAACTTGCGCTACCGGAAAAGTTGCTATTGGATTGAATTCTGGCGGACTAGCTTTGTGCGTGACTCCGTTAAATGTGAGTGGCAGTCGATTGTGCGGTCCCAATGAATATATTTACACGGACGCAACGACTTCGGTTCAGTGTATTGCAGTGGCGGATCGAGATCCGACCGGAACGCTTTGTCCCTACAACCAGCAGATGACCAGCTTCGTAGATGCTCTGGCAATGACCTGTACTCAAATGCCCGGGGCAACAGTAAGCTGCCCGACGGGTCAATGGCTTCGGGGTTTCGATACGAACGGGCAAACAGTTTGCTCGGGCAATACCAACCCGACTCCCACTCCGGGTCCATCGTCTACGCCCTCTTCTTCGCCGTCTCCTAATCCATCTCCTTCCGCTTCGCCGTCTTCTTCTCCGATGCCGACGGCCACTCCCGGTGGACCAACAAACGTCGCTTGTCTGCCCGGGCAATTTTTAGAAGCGATTGTCAATGCCGTCGCGGTTTGTAAACCCATTTTGCCGGCGGTAAATCCAGCGAATTCTTGTCCTGCAGGGCAAGCTGTCGTCGGTCAAACCGGCACCAACGTTCACTGCCAAACTTTGATGACAATCCCGCAAGCCAACACACTTTGTTTGGGTGGAATGTACTTGGTCGATTACGGCAATGGCGCGATTACTTGCGCGAACCTTCCGACCAGTGATTACGCTCATTATTGCGGAGACGGAAAATATCTAAAAACGATCACCAGCCAGGGATTTTTATGCGAAAATATTCCCACGAACCTGCAGCGCTTTAATGGAACTTGCGCCCCGGGATTTTACCTACAAGGTTTTGAGAACCAGGCTCCCAAATGCCTGCCGGTAACTACGGTACCAACTTACAATCACAACTGCCCGCGCGGTTTCTACGCTTCGGCTATTTCAAACGGAGTCTTGATTTGTGTTTCCCATCAAAACGGAGGACTGCTTTGCAGCCCCGGTTCGCAGCGCAGTTGTGCGGTGAATAACGGTGTGGGATCTCAGACTTGCGCACCCGATGGAAAGATGTGGGGCAGCTGTGTACCTAACTCTTGCAATGTGGGCTTTGAGCTCAGCAACATGGCTTGTGTGCCCAGCACTTGCCCGGCAGGTTACGTCAAAGAAAACGGACAGTGCGTCGATAAAACTCCGCCCGTCGTTAATTTTAGTGTTCTTCCACCCCCGGTGACTGACGGCAGATCTGCAAAATTTGCATTCACTGCCACGGATGCGGGGTCGGGTATCGACACACTGGTTTGTCGCGTCGACACGGCCGAGTTCGTGAACTGCGCAACGGCGCTCGAATTTCAAATCACTTGGCTCGGACTTCATAAGTTCGAATTAAAAGCTAAAGACAAAGCCGGAAATGTGACTCTGGTTTCTTATTCGTGGACCGTGGTGGCCCTTCCTCCGGTTTGTCAGCCCGGAAATAAAATTATCTGCAAAATCGGAAACGCTCACGGTTACCAGTTTTGTAACGCCGACGGCAGTGGTTACAGCACCTGCTTAGCCAATGCTTGTCCCATTGGTTATGAAATGAAAAATGGTTGTTGTGTCCTGTCGAACTGTTCAAGTTGCCATGGCAGTTGCGTTGCGGGAACTGCCATCCAATGCGACATTCCAAACGGAATCGGCCAGGCCACATGCAAGACGACCGGCCAAGGTTTCGGCGAATGTTTGCCGAAAAGTTGTAACCAGGGCTACGTTCTGACAAACGGCATTTGTGTTTTGAGTGGCGCTACTCCGCCCCCCGCGGCCGTTCCAACCGCGCAGGTTGGATGGATTTCAACCAATGGCAAAGAGTCTCACCAGCAGACCTGTGCGCGCGTTGGCTTGATGCCTTACACAGGGTCAGGAATGAACGGCTTAGGGATTTGTGCTGCGGATGAGTCCGCGCCGGGTATAGGAAGCGGCGCAAACTGGGATAAAATTAGCTATCCGAATAATTTGCGGCATTTGACCAAGAAACTTGTCTACCAACAGAAACAGGGCGGAACGGTCATCACGAAGTCGGGCAGCACTTACTACTGTTACAAATCCGGTCAGAAAAAAGACAGCGACAAAACAGATCGTGTCGCTGCCTATCTTTGCAAGTAGTCAAAGCGAAGGAAGGGTCTGAGTGAGCGGAATGCTCAGGACCTTCCCTCCGTCTTCGGCGACGGAAACGGCTCGAAACTGGTAGGTCCTGCCCGAAATCAAGCCCGTTACGGAAACTGAGTGACTCATTCGCAGCACTTGGTCTGAACTCGTCAGAGTTTCCGCCCCGGTTTCCAAGTCTTTAACTAAAATTTGCGAGGTCGCGTCTCGGTTGGTGGTCCAAGCAAGGTCAATTTGATTGTAGAAAATCCCGGTGATGCTGGGTCCATAGATTTGCAAAGGCTCGCCAGTAACGCAGGGATTAACTTCGACTTGATCGGGAATAAAGAAATTTTCGGCCGGAATCGGTGTCCATCCGCGAGCCAACAAATCTCGGTAGGCTTGTTTTGGTTTCGATCCGTCCGCGGGATCAAAGAACAAATTGTTGCCTTGGGTGTTGCAATGGGGATCTAAGCCCTCGCGAGCGGGTCGCCACATCATCACCAAAGCGATGTGGTAGCGCGGACCCTGATAGTAGGTTATTTCCAAACTTTTGCCCGATCCCGCGGTCATATTTAATGGAGTCCCACAGGACATGCGTGTGGGATGATCGCCGTCGCCGTTAATTATAGTCGTTTTGCCGTTGGCATCGATATTCGAAACGGTCACTCCGTCATCGGCTAGAATCGCGATGTCGTAAGCTCCCGAGGTCTGGGCGCCGGTCAAGCGAAGTTCTGTTTTGAACTTCAAACCAAAGTATTCAATTAGTTTTTCCCCCAGGTCGTTGGCCACGACGGAGCTCGTTTGCGTTGCGAATCCTTCGCTGAACATGCGGGTGGGTACAAAGAGATCCGAAAAGAAGAGCTTTTTATCAGACCTAACTCCGTTGTTGAGATATTCCATCGAGGAATACCACCTGGGCTGAGTCACACCCCGGTAGGCCAGTTCAGCCTGAATCCCATTTTTTAAATTAGTGGCAACTGGACCCCCCATGGGATCACAAACCAGCTTATTCACGGGATATTTATTCATGTCTCGGTTTGCCACTTGTCCCTCCATCGTTGAAGAGCCTGAAACTGATTCATCTAAATTCGGTGGTGAACAGTTTGCTATTAAAAATGAGACTGGAATCAGAGCCAATGTATTTAACTTCATTTTTGTTTCAGCGGTTGAAATCCGTTTAGCCGCTGCCTCTTGAGGTTATCATCTCAGGTTTTTAAGGTGGAACCCAGGGTGAGACGCACTAAAGAACAACTTCGAGAACACATCTTCGAATGTTGTTCACAGGGTGTCGAAACGGCTGACGATTTTGTCGCTATTTTTTGTCGAACTTTAAGCGACCCTTAGGCGACCTTGGAATGCGCCGACTTCGGAGTCGCAGTAAACCGATAGCCAACTCCGTGAATGGACTCGATTAAGTCCGAGGTTGTACCCAGTTTCCTACGAATCTTTTTAATGTGGGCATCCACCGTGCGGGTCAGCACGTTTAATTGATCACCCCAAACGGTGGTTAATAAAGTCTCCCGAGAGATTACTTTCTCGGGTGCTTCCATCAATAGCCGCAAGATGCCGCATTCGATTTTAGTAAGATCAACGAATTCGTTTTTTTCTTTTAGAAGAACACGGTTTTCACTCACGTGAAAGCACAGCAAGGGCCCGTCGATCAGCGGGGCAACGTCTTTCGGCGCAGCTCCCCGTTCCAAATGAACCTTGATCCGAGCTTTCAATTCTTTCGTGTGAATCGGTTTTAACATGTAATCTTGAACGCCCAGATCAAACGCCAAAAGCTTTGAATCCAGTTCGCCCCGGCCCGACAGGAATAACACCGGTGTCGCCTTGTTTTTAGCGATGGTCCGAATCGTAGCCAAAGTCTGGAATCCGTCAACTTCGGGCATGTTCACGTCCATCACGAGTAAATCGAAGACTTCCGTTTCACACATTTTGATGGCGTCTTTTCCCGAGCTGGCGGTTATTACCTGGTAGTCGACCGAGAGGGCACGGTCCAGGATTGAAAGAAGCATTGTTTCGTCGTCCACGATTAGAATTTTACTTTTTATTTGTGTGTCCATGTTTTGATTTTAGCCGGTCCGACCCAATTGTGAAAATGCTACTTTCACAATCTCGGCTTGGTACGAAAATCATTTCATTTTGGGACAGCGGTCTTTTCAAGTGCGTTAAAAAGTGTTTCGGCATTCACCGTCATCAACTGCAAATAAGTTTTGGGACCTGTTTTGGAGTCGCCGAAGTTCTCAATATAGATGGGACCGACCGCATTCAGTCCAAGATCCCGGGCCCGTTGTTTTGAGATTGTCTTAGATTGATGCGATTCAAAGGCATAAACCTGTGCGGGCTGAGACTGTAAAGTTTTTTTGGCCTGACTGAGCTCTCTGGCAGAAACTTCGGTCCGGTGCCGGCGGTGCGAGAGCGGTCGGCATTCCAGCGCGGCAAAAATACAAAAATGAGTTAATGAGTTGGTCTCGGTGATCAGTTGACGTTGGTCTTTAGGCAATTTCTGAAATCTGTTTTTTATTTGGGCCGAAAGTATCCTTAGCTGCTCCTGAAAAAGACCCGAACGCTTTTCAATGGCCTTTGATCTTTCGGGAAGCAAAATTTTTAGTTCCTTTTCGATGATTAGACTTGCTTGAACCATTAGGTCTGGATTGAGCCAAAAGTGAGAGTCTTTTTCAAGCGTGGTCACTTTCTCGGACATTTGGAGGACAGAGGCTTGGAATTTAGTTTTAAAAATTAAATTTTGGGCCCAACTTTCAAAGTTAGGCCCCACAAAAACAGCGAGCCGCGCGTGTTCCATATTTTTGATCGTCTTAAACGAAGGATCAAAGTGATGAGGATCCTTGAAATCCTCGA
This sequence comes from Bdellovibrio sp., assembly GCA_043759945.1. Lineage (GTDB taxonomy): Bacteria > Bdellovibrionota > Bdellovibrionia > Bdellovibrionales > Bdellovibrionaceae > JAYUPS01. Next base: position 10,538 of record JAYUPS010000017.1, on the reverse strand, counting down.
CGACATTTTCAACCTGAATGTCGTCGCCCCCAATTTCTTGAAGGAGATCTTTTAAAATCGGCGACGAAGTAACAACCAGAACCACCGCAGCACTAAGGAACATAATGACCCTTGCGATACTTCAACATCAAAAGTCCCTTGCTGGGGGAAAACAAAAGAGCCAAAACGTACCAAATGCCAGCGACCAAAACTATGGCGGGCCCAGAAGGCCAGTCAAAGTGGAACGAGGCCAGCAGACCCAACGCCGACGATAAACAGGCAATAAGTACTGACCAAATCAATCCTCGTCCGATGGTGGGGCTCATCAATCGTCCCGCAGCCGAAGGGATCATCATCAACCCGACCGCGAGCAAAGTTCCCAAAGCTTGAAATGCCGAAACCAGTCCCAGCACGACCAGGGCCAAGAAAAACAAATGGGAGCGCCGCGCGCTGATTCCAATCGAAGGCAAAAATTCGGGATCAATTGATTCCACTAAAAACTGCCGGCCAAAAATTGCAAAGACAATTAAGATCAACGAACTCATGGAGCTCACCAGGTAAACCGAGTCGATGTCAGAATTTAAAATGCTCCCAAAAAGAAAATGCATCAGATCTACGGAACTTCCGGTGGTTGAGATTAAAAGAACTCCCAGGGCGAGTGAAATTAAATAGAAACTTGCAAAACTAGAATCTTCGCGCATTTCCGTGGCTTGACTGACGAGCGCCGAAAGAAAGGCCACCGCAATTCCGGCCATCAGTCCGCCCAAATAGAGCGAGGGCAAAGTCAGGCCGCCCAAGATAAAACCCAAGGCCGCCCCGGGCAAAATCGCGTGACTTAAGGCGTCGCCGATCAAGGCCATACGGCGCAAATGCAAAAAATAACCCAAAGGGGCCGAACACAGACTGACGGCAACCGCAATGACCAAGCCGCGCTTCATAAAGTCGTTGGAGTTCCAAGGATCTATAAAAAAGTCGTAAAAAATTTGGATCATGAAACTGTCAAATCATTCAGGCAAAGGGTGGGATTGGGCATCGCGATGGGTGCCACGGGAGCCAAAGACAAAACCTGATCTGAAATTTTGCTGGCCAGTTCTGAGTCATGAAGAACGACGACAAGGGTCTTTTTTTCCGCGCGCCATTTTAGAATGACTTGAAGAACGGATTTTAAAGCGGATTCATCCAAGTAACTAAAAGGCTCGTCTAAAAGAATAACTTCGGGATCCAGCAACAAAAGTCGAGCCCACAAAGCGCGCTGCATTTGACCGCCCGAAAGTGAATTTATCGGCAGACGTCGCAATCTCTCCAAATTCATTTGTTCCAGGACTTGGTTTGCGCGTTCAATCATTAGGGGTGAGGGTTTTTGAAAGGTTCCCAGTTTATTTAAAAGACCCATTAAAACCAAGTCTTCAACAGTGACCGGTAAATTGCGATCAATCTGTGATTGCTGGGGTAAATAGCCCAACTGCTTTTTTGTGAATCCAAGTTTTAGAACACCGTCAAAATTTGAGATCAGACCGGCCAGAACGCGCAACAAAGTCGATTTGCCGGACCCATTCGGTCCTAAAATCGCCAAAGTCTTTCCCTGGTCCAGGTGAAAATGGAGGTGGTGGATGACCGCACGGCGGTCAAAAGTCACCGTCAGATTGTGTGCCTTGATCATGCGACCGCCCACAGGGTCAAAATCCAAAGAATGACTAGGAAAGGAAGGACCGCGAGCAACCGCTGCCAGGCAGACATCAACATGACTCTACCCCCTAGCGAAAGTAGTTCCTAATTGCAAATAATTTGCATCTATTACAGCGACCGAGCCTGGAAAAAAGACGCATCATAGATTGAGCCGAACTGGGGATTGCCTTACCATCGGGTAACCCTGACTTTGCGGAGGATGCATGACCATTCAAAATATTCGGAATTCACTTTTCTTTGTTGCGTGTATGGTCACTGCAAATTCCTGGGGACGAGATTACGAAGAACCAACTTTGACCTATGATCTGGGGGGCGCCGCCGGAACCTATGTTGGACAGAGCTACACTGAAATTAATCTCGGGCTCAATTGGAAATTGACGGACTATTTGGTCTGGCGGAACTCGGTTTTTGCCCGCATGGTCAGCGGCGCTGACAATCTTTATGGTTTGGATACGTCTTTGCGATTGCAACATTTTGTCTCCTCGGAAGATGGTAAATTTGGTTTGGGATTTTTTGGGGGCCCGGGATATCGGTTTTCGAAAGTAAATGCTTCGGCGCTATTTGCCGAGGCTGGAGTCCAAGTTAAACTCGGTGGGCTGAGTATTGGGGGCGGAGTTAAATATTTTAATTACGCCAATCCAGGAACGGATTCCAAAGGTGCCAAACTGCCCAGCTCGGACACCGTTTACTTCTTAATTCTGGCGGGTGGCGGCGCTCTGTGATCGCTGGCCCTGAGGCGCAGTATTTAGGCACAATTTTCTTTGCGATCGCGGTTCTGCACACCTTGATGGTGGGATGGATAAAGCGTTGGTCCCAAATCTTGAGCGAAGTGGAATTAGTTTTTGGCTTTTGGGCGATTGTCTTCTCTGTCGTGCTGGGATTTCGGTATTCTTTTCAAGAAGTTTTAATTTATTTCGAAGAACTTCGGTTCACCGAACCCGTGTTTGTGTTTTGCGTGATGATGGTTGCATCAACCAAGCCGGTCCTGTGGCTGGCACAAATCCTGGTCACTCGCCTGAGTGGCGGAATTTGCCGACTTTGCAAAGTACCTGCGGTACTGATTGATCTTGTTGTTTTATTAATTTTGGGACCCTTACTTGGAAGTTTAATCACCGAAAGCGGGGCGATCACCGTCACGGCTTTGCTGCTTTCGAAAATGATCCAAAAAAATGATAACGGTTTGAACTATCTTTTGTTGGCCGTGCTTTTTGTCAATATTTCGGTGGGCGGAGCTCTTACGCCTTTTGCGGCTCCTCCGATTTTAATGGTTGCAGAAAAATGGGTTTGGGGATTTTCGGAAGTCTTTCAGCTTTTTGGCTGGCATTCCATCGCTGTGGTTTCCGTAAATGCCATTGGAGTGGTCGTCTATTGCCGTCGCAGTCTATTTGAAAATCTAAGGTCCCTTAAGGATGTGGAACAAAAGCGCGAAGAGATGCCCCTGTTGTTGGTATTAGTTCATTGCTTATTTTTGTTTATGATCGTCCTTTCGGCACATCAGCCTACGGTCGCGGTTGGGCTGCTCTTATTACTTGTCGGCGTCACATTGGCGTCTGCAAAATATCAGTCGGGTTTTAAAATCAAGGAAAGCTTGTTCGTCTCTTTTTTTTTAGCGGGATTAGTTTATTTTGGACCTTTTCAGGCTTGGTGGCTGACACCGATTTTAGACGTGGTGAAAGACCGGAGTTTATTTTTCTTGGCGACCGGGCTTACGGCGGTGACCGACAATGCCGCTCTTACGTATTTAGGTTCACAAGTTGCGGGATTGAGTGAGAGTTCAAAATATTACTTGGTGGCCGGAGCGCTGACGGGAGGGGGCCTAACGATCATTGCCAACGCCCCTAACCCAGCTGGATTTTCAATTTTGCAAAAGTGTTTTCCTGAAGGGTTGAATGCAATAAAGTTGTTTCGGGCAGCACTGGCGCCAACGATGGTGGCAATTCTTATCTTTGGATTTCTCTAATTTTTAGCTCAAAATAAAAAAGACCCCTAAGAATTCTTCGGGGTCCTTCTCAAAAATTTCTACTTAACTTTTTTCTCGTGTTTCTTTTTGTCTTTTGGCTTTCCGGCTTCGTGCTTGGCCGCTTTGTCGTGAGCTTTGGCATCGGCTTCCGCTTTGTTAACTCCTGCATGAGCAGCATCCGCCGGAGCCGCCGCATGTTCTTCGGCCTCGTGAGCCATTGCAAAATTCGACACCATCAACAAAGCCGCAACCGTCATTAAAACTTTCATGTTTTCTCCTGTTTTTAGTTCCTGGGGACTCCAGGTCTATAAGGTAAAGCCTAGCAAACGAAATTAAAAATGCCGTGAACGGGGAATTAAAATTCGTTAACCGTTGGGAATTTCAAAATGAAACAAAGATCCTGAAGTCCCAGACGAGTGCCGGTTTTCTGCCCAAAGTTTTCCTTGGTGGACGTCGGAGATCTTTCTGGCAATGGATAAACCTAGTCCATAGCCTGGAGCTTTCAGGATGCTGGCCTGATCGACCCTGCGAAAGCGGTCAAAAATTTCAGTTTCCAGGCCCTTCGGAATTCCTGGACCCAAATCCATAACGGTCAATTGCTGACGACGCTTGTCCCATTTTAATGCAAGTTCCACCAAAGACGAAGGGTCCGAATATTTTAGGGCATTTTCGACAAGATTAAAAACCAAGGTCCCTAACAGGGCTTCGTCACCCTGAACGGGGGGTGGTTCCAACTCTTGAGGGTTTGGCCCCTGTAAGTTGAACTTAATGCGGATATTTTTCTTCTTGGCCAAAGATTCTGTTTTTCGCAAAACTGAAAATACAACTTCCTGAAATTGCACCGGCGCCATGACGATAGATTCGACCCCGATATCCATTCGGGCCAGGACCAAAAGATTTTGAACCACCACGGACAAATGATCGACTTCTTGCAAACAGCTTTGGGTCGATTCAGTACTTAGTGGTTGTTTGCCCGAGGCCTCGAGGACCCCCTTCATGATCGAAAGAGGCGTCAGCAACTGGTGAGAAGCATCCGCTATAAATTTCTCCTGACTCAAGAATGCCCGCTCTATTCGGTCTAGCATCTGATTCAAAGTTACCGACAGCAGGCGGATTTCGTCGTGCGTGACCGGTTCGGGCAAACGGCGGGAAAGTTCCTGCGCGCGGATATTGCGGACCTGACTGACCATGGAATTAATTGGTCGCATCGCGCGCGCGGCTAAGAAATAACTGCATAAAATTGCAAACCCGATGACCGCGGGAATACCAAACTGAAAAGCACGCCGCCGGTCGGCTATTTGATTTTCTAAAATAGACATCGGAACCGCCACCTGCAGAATAAGATGGGGCGGAAGTGAGTTGTCGATTGGAAAATGAATCAGACGGTAAGATGCGGACTCGGGCGTGGGCAAATCAGACAGGTCTTCGAGCATCGTGTAGACCGCTTCTTCGCCCTTGGCCAATCGATCCAATTCCGTTTTGTAGGGGATTTCTAAACTGCCCCAATTCCCTTCTTTGGACAAAACGGTGCCAGATTTGTGACGAATTTGAATCAAAGCAGTTCCCAAATAAAAGGGATAAATTTTTGCGCGATCCAGCTGCGGTGGTGACAGCAGCAAATCACCCTCGGGATCGAGCGTAATTTGATCGGTCAAATCGACGGCGTAATTGAATAGAGAATCATCAAACTCTTTGGCCAGACTTTTTCGTAAAAATTCTGCGGTGGCGTAGCCGTACAATCCCATCGCGGTTCCGAAAACGAGCGTAAACAGAATCGTCAGCCGCCAACGAATCGAAATCCGGCTAATTATTTTGTTTAAGAACATATCCGACTCCGACCACGGTATGGATCAGTTTGCTGGGAAAGGGGTGGTCTACTTTTTTTCTAAGTAAGTTAACGTAAACGTCAATGACGTTGCTTTCGGAATCAAATTCAACGTCCCAAACATGTTCGGCAATGCTCACGCGTCCCAAGGGACGCTCTGGATTTCGCATAAAGAATTCGAGCAAGGAAAATTCTTTCGAAGTCAGGGTGACTTCTTTGCCGCTGCGGACCGCTTTTCGCGTAATCAGATCCAATTCTAAATCGGCAAATCGTAAAACCGAAGTCGAACCCGCTTTCGAGTTTCGTCGTAAGAGCGCTCGCACTCGGGCCAAAAGTTCGTCAAAGGAATAGGGCTTGGTTAAATAATCATCGGCTCCGGCGTCTAAGCCGATAACTTTGTCTTTGGTGGTAGAAAGTGCGGTCAACATGAGAATGGGTCCACCAAATCCGTCCCGGCGCAAGTGCCGTGCGGTGTCGAGTCCGCTTTGATCGGGAAGCATGATATCTAGAATCACCAAGTCATATTCGTTCTCTGAGACCAGGGACTCGGCTGTCGTGCCGGCTTCGGCCAGATCCACGGCGTACCCGACCTCGGTCAACCCTTGCTTTACCAGTTGGGCCATCTTAATTTGATCTTCAACGACGAGTATTCGCATAATCTTCGGTCCCTTTTTGCGTTTGCTGCAATTCGTATTCGTAAAAATAATCTAAAAATCCCATGATTGAACGGTAACTTTTATCCAGCGCAGCCAATTCTGGATTTACCGCAGACGCCTGCAGACGCATTGGGTTTTTTTCGCTCCACGAGAAATACTGCGACGATTTTTCGGCAATGACCGCCCCCGATTTATTCATCGCCAACCGCGAAAAATGAAAAGCACGGTGGGGAGCTTGGTCCTGAAATAAATTGTGGCCGAAGGAATAATGAGTCGTATTGGAAAGTGACAACTCAAACAACGTCGGGAAAATATCCATGTGTGAGCCAAAGCGCTCCAGAACCTGGTCTTTAGCGGTTTTTGCAAATTGTGCTGATTTAGGGATGTAAACGTAAAACGGCACCTGCCATTTTTGAAGATAATCGCCCTCGCCGTAGTTGATAAGTAGAAATCCGTGGTCTCCCGTCGCCCCTAAAACAAGTTTCTCACCCAGGGGCGAAGATTTAATCCGGCTCATCAGCTCACCCAACATTTGATTGGCGTACTGGTAGGATTGGAAACGCGCGTCAACGATTTCGCGGTCCGAGGTAAACTTGCTCTGCAATTCTTCCGGGGCCGTCAAACTGTGCGGCTTGTAATCGGCGGGAATTTGGTAAGGGGGATGATTCGAAGTGGTCAGGACAAAAACAAATTCCGGCGAAGTGGCCTCATTCAGGGTCTGTTCGACGTATTGAAAAACGTCGCCGTCGTAAATTCCCCAATCGTGTTTTTCTAGTTTTTTGGATAATTTTTGTTCGATTGCAAAGTCACCTTCGATGGAATCAAACCCTTGAGTTTTGGCGAAACGATCGACCGAGCGCCAACCGATGCCGCCGCCATAAACAAAGCGGGTGCGGTAGCCCGCTTTTTTGTAAACCTGAGCGGGGGAGATGCGAAACGGAACCTGCATGTACCGGCTCTCGGAAAGGAAATTTCCTTCGGGCCGATGGGGAGAGTTCACCATGAGCGCGGTCAGACTTCCGATCGTAGCGCCCATGCTCGGCAGAAAATTCATAAACGTGAAATCTTGCGCTAAGTGCGATTTGAAATCTCCGAGTACATTAAATGTTTCGGAATCGAACTGCATCCAAAACCCGCCCCAACTTTCGATCAATAAAACCACGACGTGAGGCCGGGTCTTTTCTGCCCAAGAATTTTTGGCGGTAGTCTGTTTCAGCAAATCCAAGGGATCTTTTGGCAAATCCTGGGGCTTTAAATTCCAGTGGTCTTGGGCCGCTTGCTCCCAATTCTGATATCCATAAAAATTTCCGTTGGTATTCCAAACTGTCTTGTTTGAAGATCGGACTTTCAGGGCTCGGTGCAATCCGTGGACGCCCGAGTAACCCAAGTAATTAATAAAGGGCTCCGAGGAAACGGCAGCGTCGATCTCGTGCAAGGGAAAAAGCCCAAGTGATCCACGAGCCCCAATCCCTAGGGCAACAACGACGGCAAAGTAACTGAGCCACAATTGTGGCTGATAACGCGAAGCTGGCATTTCCCATCGGTCCGAGCGAAATAATTTAAAGGAACTCCAAATAAGATTGCTCAAGCAAATCAAGGCCAAGAAAAATATCAACGAAATTGGATAATTTTTCTGGAAAGTTTGCACCAAGGCCCAGGTGTCATCATCAAAAAAACCAAAAATTAAAACGTTAATGTGATCTTGAAAGTAAGAGTAATAACCCAAATCCAAGCCCGCCAGCGCGCCCAAGAAGCTGACTAAAAATACAAAATAAATTCTTTCGAAACGGACCAGACCAACCCGCATTTTTTTCGAGGGCGCCAACATCCAAATAAGATATCCAAGCAGCGGTAGAATCAATGCGTAACAGATGGTGACGCCATCAAAGCGAAGGCTCACGACAAAAGCTTTGAGCAGATCCATTTTTTTTTCGGCCAAAAGAAATTCCCAAGGTCCGTAATAAAAAAAAGCGATCCAGCGAAAGACATGAAGCAAGATCATCAACGCGGACGCGGTGAGAAGCCAGGGACGGGACCACTTGATAAATGATTTCACGCTCGACATTGCGGGCGATCCTAGACCCGGGAATTTCCAAAGGCAACCAGCGACTGAGTTTTAGACTTACCTAGCGATTTGGGGCGGGAACAGCGGGAACGGTTGGCTTTTCCGGTGGTTTCTGAGGCGCTCCGACTTTTAGGATTTTTCGGGAGTCTTCATTGAACGTAACACTCACAGGGAGTTTCGATTTAAGACTCTCCTGCAGGCGCTCCATGGCCGCTTCGTCCGTGGGTGCGGTGTAGGTTCCTACTTTTGAAAAAACAACTTCCGTTCCCCCATCGATCTCACGAATGACCTTAACGATATCGGAAATTTTTGATTGGCGATCTTCTTTCTCGTAGACTTCGGTATTGTATTTTGATTTTTTAGTCTCGGTTTCCGCAGATGCAAGGGTTGAAATCATTGCCGCAATAAACAAGGACGCCCAGATGCGAATTAAATATTTCATATAATCCTCCACAGGTTATCTTAAGATGGATTTGCTTTTTTTCGCCAGAAAAGAATGACAACGGCGGTGGCAATCAATCCGTAGGCCACGACGTCTTGGGTCCCGATGGTCTCAGATAAAAATAAAAAAGCGAGCAAAGTCGATAAGCCGGGTTCCAGGAGTTTGGCGCAACTTAAGAAATTGATGTTCACGTGTTTTAACAGGTAAGTGTACAGTGAATGCCCGAGCAGACTTGGAAAAATAATTAAACCAAGGATCGCCAAGTTAAAGTTGGAAGTCGGAATCAGCAAAGGTGCATTGGAAGCCAGGGCCCAAACCAGAAAAAGGGTTCCACTTACCAGGTACAACACGCTCGTAAATTGCCAGTTGTCGAGCTGCTGACGAGCTCGTTTTCCTAAGAGAGCATAAACGGAATGAAGAAGTGCCGAGAGAAGTGCCACCAAATCGCCGTGAAGAGTCGAGACTGACGCGGCCGAATGATCCTGAAAAAGTAGCAGAATTCCCGCGATGGCTAGACCGTAGACCAGGAAAAAGCGGGGCAATAGTCGATCGCGATAAAACAGCAGGGATCCGACAGCCGTGAAGATTGGGCTCGAGGAAAAGATCAGGACCAGGTGTGCGACACTCGTTGTTTGAACCGCTTCCATGTAAGTCCAAAGATGCAAGAAAAAGACAAATCCGGTCAACCAAGCCCATCCGGATTTTGAAGCCAGGCGCAGATTTGCGAGCGCGACTTTAAAATTTTCACTTTTTAACAGGATCCAAACAATCGTTACCAAACCCGCACCGAGCAGGCGCCCCACACCGATGCTAACTAGGGGTGCTTGGGCCCAACGGACCCACAGCGGTGAGGTCGAAAGACTAGTTAGAGCAAGAACAAGAATCAGATGGTGACCCATAGCTCTGCGCAGCATCCGTCAAGTGTTGGAAAAAAGGGATTTATTTTTTCACTAGAATGAGATCGAATAATCCGGTCATCAACTACTTAGATGTAAAAAGTAACAAGGAGTTATCTATCATGAAAGTATTATTAGTGTCTCTGACTGCGGCTGTTATGGCTCTCCAACTGGGTTGCGAGAAAAAAGCAAAACTCGACAACGATATGGGTCGTGCGAGCTACGCTATCGGACAACAGATTGGTAACAATTTGAAAGCGCAAAACATCCAATTGGACAAAGACAGTTTGGCCGCGTCGATCAATGATGTTTTGGATGGCAAGCCTTCGAAGTTGAAACCCGAAGAGATCCAGCAGGCTCTTCAGAAACTTCAAGAAGTCATGAACAAGAAACAAGCTGAAGGTGCCGAACAAAATTTGGCAAAAGGAACTCAGTTTTTGGAATCCAACAAAGCGCAACCCGGAGTTAAAGTTTTCCCAAGCGGTTTGCAATTGCAAGTTACACAAGAAGGCACCGGAAAGACACCGGCTGCGACCGACGTAGTTAAAGCCCATTACAAGGGTGCTTTGATCGACGGAAAAGTTTTTGATTCGTCTTACGATCGTGGTCAGCCCGCAGAGTTTCCTTTGAACCAAGTTATCAAAGGTTGGACCGAGGCTTTGACGAATCTAAAAGTGGGATCAAAAGCTCGTTTGGTTATTCCGCCAGCTTTGGGTTACGGCCCCGCAGATCGGCCTGGAATTCCGGGCAATTCAGTTTTGGTTTTTGATGTTGAACTGCTGGATGTTGTAAACGCGAAAAAAACGAAGTAATGTTTCCTTTTGGTGAGGACCCCTTTCAAGAATTTGAAAGGGAGTTGCAAAAGGCTGTGGTGCTGGCTCAAAGCGGAGCGCTCAAAGAGCCCACAGCCATGAGCCTGGCCACCATTGATTCAGGTGGCCAGCCCCAATGCCGAACTGTTCTTTTCAAAGGGCTTGCGCGGCCAAAAATTTCCCCAAGCTTTTCTTTTTTTACCAATTACAACAGTCC
>JAYUPS010000016.1:0-2255 GCA_043759945.1 Bdellovibrio sp. | reverse complement strand
AATATCTGAATCGACCAGAGCCTTTGGCCGAGCTTTTGACCAAAGCGGGCCTGGAAGTTGAAAATATTCAGAACCGCAGCCAAGACTATCAAAACGTGGTGGTCGGATTAATTCTAAAAAAAGAAATGCATCCCAATTCGGATCGCTTGAGCCTGTGCCAGGTTTCAACGGGCAATAATGTCGTTCACCAAATTGTTTGTGGCGCTCAAAATCATAAAGAAAATGACAAAGTCGCGGTGGCCCTTCCGGGGGCGGTGTTGCCGGGAAATTTTGAAATCAAAAAGGCCGTGGTTCGCGGGATCGAGTCCGGTGGAATGCTCTGTTCAAAAAAAGAGCTCGGCCTGACTCAAGACTCTGAGGGCCTGTTTATTTTGCCCCCCGAGACCAAACTCGGAGAGCCTTTTGCGACGGTCATGGGACTGGATGATGTCACGATGGAACTAAAAGTTACGCCGAACCGGGCGGATTGCTTAAGCCATTTTGGACTGGCCCGCGAACTGGCGTGTTTGCTAAATAAGCCTCTGATAAAAAAGGAATTAAAAAAAGAAATTCGACCCGAGTTCAAAGCGAAATCGATTCAATTCCGAATTAAAGTCACAAATCAGAATCCGGAAGCGGCCCCCAGATACTGTGGTCGCAGTGTCACAAACTTGCGGGTGGGTCCCAGTCCTGAGTGGTTGAAGTCTCGTTTAGAGAGCATTGGATTAAAACCAATCAACAACGTCGTCGACGTCACGAATTACGTCATGATGGAGCTGGGCCAACCCTTGCATGCCTTTGATGCGTCCCAGATTCAAAATCAACAACTGCTAATTACCCAAGCCGAAGACGGCGCTGAATTTGTAACCCTCGATGGATCAAAGCTAAATCTCACGGGTCAAGAACTCATGATTAGAGACGGAGTTCGAGATATCGCTATGGCCGGAGTTGTGGGTGGTCAAAATTCAGGAGTCAGCGAATCCACCAAAGAAGTTTTTTTAGAAAGTGCGTATTTTAAGGCCGCTGCGGTTCGTCGAGCCAGTCGCCGCCATGGAATCACCACCGATTCGGCCTATCGCTTTACGCGCGGGGTGGATCCGGAATCAACCCTCCTCGCGCTCGAGCGCGCGACGGAACTTCTGTTGCAAGTGGCGGGCGGCGAGGCCGACGCGGAATTGACGGATATTTATCCGGTGCCGGTGATCAAAGAGAAAATCCAAATGAATTTGCAACTGGTGACGGATTCCTTGGGGTTTCCTTGCAATAAAGACGAATTTGCAGATTGGATGCGGCGCTTGGATTGCAAAATTGAAGGAGACTTGAGCGGAGAATTTTTTGTCACTCCTCCGCCGTTCCGTTTTGATTTAGAAATCCCGATGGATTTGGTGGAAGAATACGCGCGACTGCACGGCTACGATCAGATTCCCGAAAATTTTCCGGCGCTCCGGCAAAGTCCAGAAAAGTTTGATCCCTTGTGGGATTTGCAGAAAAATATTTCTCGCATCCTGGTTGCCCAGGGTTTTAACCAGGCAATGAATTTTGCTTTCGTGAGTGAAAAAGCCGAGATTCAGTTTTTCGAGAATTTAGAAGGTTTGGGTTTTATGGGTCTAGGCACCTCGATGACAGCGATCAAGATCCGAAATCCTTTGTCGGATGATTTGAACGTGATGCGCCGGAGCTTGAGTTTTGGTTTGTTTAAAAATTGCATTCATAACTTTCATCAGGACCTGGATCCCGGTGCACTTTTTGAAATGGGCCCGGTCTTTTCGCATCAACTCCCCAGCCAATACAAAGAAGATCAACGCGTGGCTGCGATCATGTGGGGTCAACCCAAGTCTCTGTGGGAAAAACCCGGACCCCAACAAAGTTTGTTTTATTTAAAAGCGGCCGTCCTGGCGCTGTTCGAAAATTTGAATGTCTCGGACGTTCAGTTTCAGCAGCCCGAAAATCGGGGCGAGATCCCGCAGTTCCTGCATCGGGGTCAAGCCGCAAAAATTATCGTTAAGAACACTCCCGTGGGATTTATCGGTTCCCTGCATCCGAAATGGTTGGAAGCCGAAAAGATTCGCAGCCAGGTCGTACTGATGGAGCTCGATTTGTCGGCTTTTAAAAATTCCAGCCCTCAGTTTCAACATTACAAAAGTTTTTCCAGGTATCCCAAGGTGACCCGGGATTTGTCTTTGATGATTCCCGGCAATTTAGGTGCTTTGAGTGTCCTGCAGGAGATGAACAAATCCGCCGGAGATCTTTTGGTAAATTCAGAGGTCTTTGATGTC
>JAYUPS010000015.1:0-5531 GCA_043759945.1 Bdellovibrio sp. | reverse complement strand
CGTCGGCACCAGACTAAACGCCACAAAAGCAGCGACCAGTTTTGCCTTCAGCGAGCTACCGAACAGGCGGCCTCGGCGTTCGACGAAGACCTTGACGACATTCCGGAAAATTAGAAACATCAGGAGCAACAAAATGATGATATTGAAATTGACGAGACCGAAGAAAAATATCGAGTGAACGAATGGCAACTGATGGCTAATTTGGAACAGGCGGATCTCAAACCAAGTCAGGCCAAAAAAAAGCGACGCGAGCAAGAACACCGCGATGATTTCACGGCGGCGGCGCTTTATTTCAGATGACCAATCTCTTGGGTTGGATCCTGGATTTAGATTCTCGGCCATGCCTTATTCTATTTATTTTTAGACTTTTTGGAAGCTTTGCGTGCGGGATCTTTAAAAATCGGCAAAGGCGGGGGCAAAGTGCGTTTGTTCAGATGAGTCATAAGGCCCACCATCTCCACCACGCATTGGGCAGTTTCAGCCCCTTTATTCCCTTGTTTGCCCCCCGCTCGGGCCTTAGCTTGCTCCCAGTTTTCTGTGGTTAGCACACCAAAGCCGATCGGTTTTCCCGTTTCTAGCATCAAGCTCGAAATACCGCGCTCCACACTGTTACAAACAAAATCATAATGAGAGGTCTCGCCGCGAATTACGCAACCAAGCGCGATCACACCTTGGCAGCCGCGATTCAGGAGTCCCTGGCAGGCCAACGGAATCTCGACCGCACCCGGGACCCGCACGGACCAAACATCGATCTCGAAGTCCTGTTGGATGCTATCTAAGAATTGGATAGCCCCTTCTTCGAGAGCTTCGGTGATTTCTTCGTTAAATCGCGAGGTCACGATTCCAATTTTTAACTTCATCGTTGTGCTCCCGGAATAGATATCGTGTCGACAATTTCAATGTCATAGGCTTTTAATCCCACCCGTTTGTCGGGATGATTCGTGATGAGATTAATTTGATGGGCCCCCAAACACCGCAGGATTTGCGCCCCGATGCCGTAGTCTCGGTCATCCATCACACGTCCCACCCGGCTCTTATCTGCGTAGGACTGCACTTCCTCTTTCAGGCCGTGCCGACGGTTATTACCCCGAAGCAAGAGTAAGACTCCAGACTTCGATTCTGAGATCATTTTTAAAGAGTCTAAAACACTGTTGTGCTTTGTATTTAAGAAACCGAACAAATCGCGCACGTAGCAGTCCAATTGAACCCGCACCGTGACGGCCTGGTCTTTCGAGACCACGCCCTTTTGTAAAACCAAATGCTCAACTCCGTCCAGTTTTCCGCGAAACACGCGGGCTTGAAACAGCCCGAGCTCCGTTTCAAGTTCGGTCGAGAAAATTTCTTCGACCAAGATTTCGCGGCGCAACCGGAACTCGATCAGATCCACGATCGTTCCGATTTTGAGCTGGAATTTTTCGGCAAATTTAAAAAGATCCGGGACCCGTGCCATCGATCCATCGTCGTTCATGACCTCGCAAATAACGGCTGCCGGGTGCAGACCCGCCAGCACCGACAGATCCACGGAGCCTTCGGTGTGACCGGCCCGTCGCAACACCCCGCCCTTTTGAGCGCGGATCGGGAAAATATGGCCGGGCATACGAATATCCATCGGTTTGCAATTGGGAGAGGACGCCACCCGGACCGTGTGGGCTCGGTCTTGGGCGGAAATGCCGGTGGTTACGCCCTCGGCGGCTTCGATGGAAACGGTGAAGGCCGTTTTATTCGGCGAATCGTTCAAATCATCGCGCACCATTTGCGGCAGCTGGAGCTTCTCGATTTGTTCGGGAGCCAAAGCCAAGCAGATTAAACCCCGCGCTTCGCGGGCCATAAAATTAATTATTTCGGGAGTGATATGATCGGCACCCAAAACAAGGTCGCCTTCGTTTTCACGGTCTTCATCATCAACTAAGATAATCATTTTGCCTTCACGAATATCTTGGATGAGCTCTTCGGGAGAATTAAATCGTCCGTTCAATTTTTTGTCTTTCATTGTGGTCGCTCTTTTAACATATGGAAAAGCCCTTTGGCCATCCAATCCCATTCTAAATTTAAATATTCCCCCGCGGAAAACAGAGGCAAATTTGTCCGCTGGATTGTTTCAGGGATCAAGGTCACTTCAAAGAAGAGCTTCTCGGCCGCCCTTTCCAGGTGGTTCACGGTAAGACTAACTCCGTTCAACGTGACGCTTCCCTTGGGCCACAGGTAACTTGAGCCGTCGACCTCGGTTTCCAGACGCATCCACCAAGAGTCGCCCAAAGCTTTGGAGTCGGCAATGCGAACCAAACGGTCCACGTGGCCGCTCACCAAGTGGCCGTGAATTCGATCACCCAATCGCATCGAGCGCTCCAGGTTTACCGGACTTTTGAAATTTCGCTGAAAGCTGCCTGAATCCGAAATTTTTAAAACTTTTAAAGTTTCCGCGCCCAAAGTAAAAACCAAACGATCGGACTTGTAAGTTGGCTCGGAGGTTAAACAGACTCCGTTGGTCGCAATCGAATCTCCGGGTTTGATATCGTCAAAATCATTTGGCTTGGCCACTTCGATGCGAAGCGCTTGGTTCATCGATTCACTGCTCAGAATGGGGGCTAAGGCCTCGATAATACCTGAAAACATGATGGCGTGAGGGTTACCCTCTATAAATTAGCTTGTCCACGAGGAAATTCTAACTTGCCTTTGGTAGCTAAAAATAGAAATCTTCGGGGCGCCAAAAGCACTGAAACCAGAGAAATTTTTTCCTTGAAGGGGGTTTTGGTGAAAGCAGCGATCACGAGCAGAAAATCAACATTTCGCGCGCGCCTGGTAAAAGCGAGCCCACTTTTGAAACCACTTATGGCGCCAATACACTGAAAGTTAAATTTAACAATGACCGCGGAGAAACCAAGACCCCAAAGGCGCAACGATCGGGACGGCCGCCGCTTCTTGCAAATTTATTACTACTTTGAAGTAGTTTACTTAGCTTTCAGACCTTTTCGCAGATAGTCGATCATCAAAGACTGATATTTTTTCCCCTCGGCCTTTGCCTTGGTCTTAATGGCACGAAGCACATTCGCTGGAACTCGCAAACTGATGGCGACGGTGGCCTCGTCGATGTCGCTGGCCATATTCCGAATATCCTCCAAAAATTGCACTGCGGCCTCTGGTGAGACTTGCTCTACTTCCTTACTTTTTGCCACTTTGGGCAAGTCAGCTTCTTTTCTAAGCCGGAGTAATTCGCGCAGAGTGACCACGGAAATTTTTCGTCCCCCGACTGAAATTTTCTCGACTTCAAGATCTCTAAGATCTTTCGTGATAAGAATATCGACCTGACGAGACGGATTGGCGTAATCCACGAAAGACCAAACAATCAAATTTCTGGTTTCGATATATTCCTGGCGCATTTTAAAAACATCTTGGGCTCGAATTGGAAGGCGAGTCTGGAGACCGATTTTTTCTAAGGAAGCTTCAGCAAGCTCAAAATCGTTTAAACGTAGGCTAAGAACAAAGTCGATATCCATCGTCGCGCGAACCAATCCATGGAGCGCCAGAGCGTAGCCCCCGACCAAGGCATACTTGAGCTTGGATTTTTCAAACGTATCGGTGATCTCGTAGAGCAGCATCGGACTAATGTATATACAAGTATATACAATTGCAACCGGCGATAGGCCAAATTTTTACAGACATCTGGGACCAAAGTCTGGTTTTTCGAATGTTACGATATGCTAACTTTTCCAACCCTGGATATTCGAACACCATATAGTCTAAGTACAGGAGGCTCCGTGGTGATAATCATCGCATCTGTCTTCGCTTTGAGCCTTAATGCTCTAGCAGGTTCGTTCCCGGCTCCCCTAGTTCCAGATCAGACGACCCAAGGCAGCCTGTGCACGACTCAGAATCCGGATTTTAAAGAGTTCCGTTACAAAGAAAATATTCCTTATTGCGAACGAAAAGTGTCTGGAACCCTGAAAGGTAGAATTTACGCCCATTATGGAATACCCCGAAGATGCCGATACCAATACACGATCGATCATTTCTATCCACTAAGTTTAGGCGGAAACAATGAGCGCGAAAATCTTTGGCCAGAACATCAAGAAATTAAGAGATCGCGACAAAATCTTGAAACAAGACTCTTTGCCGAAATCAAAAAAGGAAGAATCTCCCAATCTGAAGCTCTCGCTGAAATTGAGGAGTTCAAATACAATCCGCGGATTGACAAAATTATTTCTGGTAATTATTGCGATCTGGAATAGTCCCGCTCTGGGTGATGAAGTGCGCGCCAAAGTTGCAACCGACGATTGTCTAAATTGGTTCACACGTTCTAAATTGAAACCTGGCAAAGGCTGCCTAGGAAAATGCGTAACTATTCCTACCGACATGAGTTCCTTCGACTGCCCAAATAGTTGTACTAATTTTTGTGATTCGTCTTTAGGAACATCCGCGTTGTTCAATATTTCTGATCTCTATCCCGGATTGACTCCCGCAGAAAAAGCTTTGGCCGCTGAGATGCCATCAAAAACCCTGAAAGCATATCAACTTTCTTGGAAAGCTGAGCAAATATGTCTAGGGATGTTTCCAGCAAGCCTAACAAATGACGCAAGTGACGGGTGTAGGCACTACATGTGGTCAGCCCTAATGACCAAGGACTTCGGTGATGAAATTGCTTCAAAGTTTCTTAACGCACATGAGCAGGACCCAGAGCAGCCTTCCGAAGAGAAAGCGATGGATATAGAAAACAACAAATTAGGGCTAAGTGCAGCATCACTAATTATAAAAAGTAAGAAGTTTAGTGAAGATGAGCTGTCAAAAAAATTCCAGCAAGATCTAAAAAGTGGTAAGATCAGGGTGCTGAAGCAGGGAGATAAATGAACAGCAAATTTGCAAAATTTATTTCCGTTCTCCTCGTCTTTCTTGGTTTTTCATGGGGCCTACTTGGCACGGCAAAGCATTTTTGGCGAGGCGAGACACTTTCTCAATCAAAAGTGGAAGCGCGTTGGGGTACGGCTGAATTTGATAGCGAGGCTTTTAAAAAAGCAGAAATTTCTGACAGGGCTAAGATGGCTGCTAATTTACTTAGGAATCAAAAATCTTTTGTTGGCAAAAAACGATCCGAAATTAGAAAAGAACTGGGATCTTTCGATGGTTTTTATTTTTCTGATATGTTTCCCACCTACATAATTCAACGAGGCAAAAATCACCAGGAAGAAACATGGCAAATTGTTTTTTTACTCGATCGGAAAGAAAACGTCTCTGAAATCATCGTCCATAAAAACTGCTGCGACAACTAACCCTTCTGAATAACGAGCTGATCTTCTTTCACCAAAATATGAACCGAATCCCCGGGTTTAACAGCTCCGCTAATGATGTCTTTCGAAAGCGGATTTAAGAGCTCGGTCTGTATCACCCGTTTTAACGGACGCGCGCCGTACAACGGATCAAATCCCCGGCGCCCCAGCAACTGAATCGCGGCTTCGGAAAAATCAGCGGTGATGCGCTTGGCCTGCAAACGATCGATCACGAGCTTCAGTTGAACTCTGACGATTCCGCCGATGTCTTTG
>JAYUPS010000014.1:0-5541 GCA_043759945.1 Bdellovibrio sp. | reverse complement strand
AATTCCATGGTTAGATCCGGGGTGCCCTTACGCACCGGAGATTCGAAAGCCACATCGTGAAAAGTGGAAGCTTGAAACGGCGACACACTGATCACTTGCTGGGCGTTGGCCGTAAATCCAAAAGACATCGCAAGAATAACTTTCAACCTTAGCTTTAGGGCCGTCGACATAAATCCGCCTTGTCTGAACTGCACACCTGCGCCGCGATCAATCGGCTGGTGATGCTGCTTCGTTCAAAAATTAGTGAAGACACATCATCCGAGAGCACGAAACGCCCGACGGTGGTTCCATTTTCAAAATTGCCGTAATACAAAATAGAGGCCGAAGGTTTCTTTGGATTTGCCTCCAGCCAGAAACGAATAATTTTAACCGGAATGATTTCAACCAGGGGCGCCGAGCCTGCCGCCAAGGGCAAATTTCGAAAAAACTGGTCGGGAGTTAAAATTTGATTCGTTAAATTACGAGGGTCATTCCGTCGCACAAAGGGCAGGCTCTCCAAAGTCAAATCGGCCTCGTTGGCGGTGACTCGGCCCAGAAAAACCATGGGTCGGCTGGGATCTGCCATGTTAACAAGACCGGCGGCATTGGTGGCCCTTAAGGGAACGGGGTTGATCATCAAAAATAATTTACCAGGAGCCCAACCGGCCCCGATCCGGGCCTTGATGGAGCCGTTGGAGTTAATTCCCGAGTACGTAAAAGTAGAAGTGGTTGTGGGCGAGTTTTCCGAAATACTGTAAGCGGCGGCTGGCTCATAGAGTGCAGTGGAACTGAGATCGAAATCGTAATTCATTAAAAATAAGTCGGTGATACCGCCCGGCTCGCGGGACATCACAATGCGACGTCCGCGTGTGGCCGCCGGAATAAAACTTTCGGGAACGTCCGAATTAAAGTCAAAAAAGTTTCTGCCCCCGCTATCGAGAACATTTAAGACATTGTAACCAACACCGACGGTGCGTAACTTGTCCCAAATAAAATTTTCAGAAAACGACATGGTGGTGATATTTTCGGCCTGGGTGATGGCCTTTTGCTTCATCTCGTTCATCTTGTACATTTGATAGCCCGAGATCGCAAAAACGAGCGACATCAAGCCCAGAGCCACGAGAGATTCAATAAGAGTAAATCCTTTTTGATTTCTCATTTGGGGGCCACCAGGTATTCAAAATCTTTGCTGTAGTTGTTCTTCACGTCGTGCATCCGAATTTTTAAAGTGTAAATGTTCCGCGCCGCCCCCGAAGGATGCGGGTAAAGTACGTAGCCCACGCGGTTGTTGTACTGAGCGCAAGTCGAGGTCACCGTGCAGGTGGCCCGCGTGACCAACAGGTTGGCATTTAAAAACCAAGGCAACTGATCGGGCGCAAGCAAGATCTCGGCTTCATACTCGTTTTCGGCCATCTGCACTTGAGCCGGATTGGCTAAAACAGACTCTCGAAAATTTGCCACCGAAAAATATTGGGCTTTGTCTCCGCCGATTTTGCCAATCAAACTTCCGTAACTGGTAAACATGGTGACCATCGAATAGAAAGTAATCGAAACAATAGCGCCGGCCACCAGAACTTCAACGATCGAGGTCCCGCTTTGGTTATTGCGTAAAAAAGATTTCACAAGACGCTCCGGCGTGAGAGCTCTTTCACATTCAATCGCATAACACGGCCCTTGCATTTGTAAGCCGTCGAAGCGGCCGGACTTGTTGGCAAACCGCAGTCGGGATCGACCGTGGTCCAGCGGAAGGGATCGGCTTTGTCCCGCAGAGAACTGGCCGAGCACGTGTAGTAATTGTAAGACTGCGCCAATGAAATCGTGGGCAGCCAAATGGGTTCATTGGGATTTGAATCGCAACCCGCGATGGTTTGTGCGGCCGTCAAGCCATGCAAAATCCCAATGCGACGGAGTTCGTAAACCGACTGGGGATGGTAGATGGAACTCCAGGTGACGCCGGCAAGCAGGGCGCCCGGATTAACGATAAGTTTGTTTGCGATCACAGTGCCCACAATGGTGAGCGGCGCTGTGCGCGCCAAAATCTCGAAAGTATCGCAGACAAAAAAGCCCGTGACGAAAGTGGCATCCGAAGCCACTTCACAGCGGCGCATACGTGCTCGTACATGAAACATGTTCGTGGTACGGGTGGGACCCGCATTGGTTGCGCCCAACACCAATGTTCCTGGATTGTAGCCGTTCACGGGACTGTTTGCGGTCACGGGGGCCGAAGCGTCTTGAAATTCAGTGAAGCCCCAAACGACATCGGCTTGATCCGCAAACGAAGTTCCCCAGTCCGCGCCCCCGAAAGCCGGATACTGACCGGGCTGACTTCCGAAGCTTCTTAAATTGCCGCAAGCGACGTTTAAAACGGCATAGGAAAGTCCTTCGATCGGAACGACTTTTTGATATTCACTGGAAGCCGCGGCATTAGTGCTCGTCCCCGAGGGTAAAAACAGTTTGTCCATGCAATCGGCGCTGCCGCCATTCATTGCCGAACAGCCGTACCACCCTTCGACCCCGGGGGCCTGAGCAATTTGCAAGACAAATTGGGTTCCGTTCCATTTGAACACACCGCCATTGACTTTGTTTCGATCGTTGGAATCAAGGGAATTGGATCTTTGATTTCTTCCGCCGTTAAAGCCCAGATCAAAAGGTTGAACCGAGATTTTAACGTTGGGTCCGTCAATGTAGACGTTGCTAGAACCGACTCTCATCGGATTGAAACTGGTTCCAATCGGGTTGCTCGTGGACAAAACAACTTGAAATCGGTTGGGTTCAATTTCACCCGGTCCCGCACCATATTGCGGATAGTGAACCTGCTGTAGAGTAGCGCCAACGCGCACTCCATTAGTTCCGGATTGCAGCCAAACGGTGTCTCCGAAAGCCAGATCCGCTTGGACGGCTTGAGGACTGGCCACGGTGTTAATCCCGGTAAGCTCAAGTGTTAATCGAACGTGAGGGTCATTCCCGAAGCTTCGCGGGCCCACCGAGATACCTGATCGCATTGATCCTTGCAAATGATAGGACCGCACCGGGCTGTCCCTTTGCGGGAAAATGTCGTCGATGGCGCCTGTGGTAAATTCTAAGGCTAAGGGATTACCCACAACCGGCTTCACCAAAGTGCGGGAAACCTCGGTGTACCGCAGCTCCATGCGGGCCAAAGCTCTTTCTTTACAAAATTCAAAAATACTGCGGTCCGGTTGCAAGGGTAAATTAATTCCGGCCAAAGTGTCTAATCCGGGATCCCTTTCAATTTCAAGTTCAACCCCGCCAAGCAGGCCACCAAAATTTTTGAGCGAGTTCAAAGTTTGATCTCCCGGGGCGCCTGCGGTGACGGGACTAAATCGGCCTCCGTCGGCAAAAAGGTTTCCACCCAGATAAATCCGGTCTGAAAATGTAACTCCGGTGGCGGCACTGGTTGCGACCTGCGTGGGTAAAAATAAATTGCCGTTAACAAAAACGGGACTTAAAAATGTGAGCCCGGTGGTGGGTCCAGCGCCACCTTGAAGAGATGAGTCGTAAGAATTGGCCGGGGAGGGGGCTCCGATATAAAGATCGTTGGGTAGTATTAAAGAAAACGTATTTAGTTCGCGCGGAAAGACGGCAATTTTGGCTTCGGAAAACATCCGATTTACAGTATCTGTGCCGATGAGTGAAATTCGAACTTTTAATATAACTTCGCGCGACTTTGCCGGTTCGTTGATGTCATTAATGCGGGTGATTTGAAATCGAATTGCGGTGACCGAGTTTGGCGGCAAAGTTTGGGTCAGGGTATAAAGAGGATGGGAAACGTTAATTTGACCGAAAGAGACCTCTTTCACTATTTCAGGCAGCACGACATCCCCGACGTAATCCGCGTTCACGGTCATGAAAGTCTTGATAAATTTAACGGTGTCATTAGACATGATCATCCGCTCGACATTTCCGACATGGGTCAGGCTGCAATTGGCATCCTGAAGCATTGATGTCGTGAAGCACCACCGATTTTTCACCCCGGCTAGCGTGTAATCCATCGACCCTTGTAAAATGGCCTCGAACGAGGATTTTGAAGAATGAATGACCACTTGATTTCGCGCCGTTTGAAACATCGGAGTGATCGCCAGCGCTGAAATCATTCCGGCCGCAGCTGTTGCCAAGGAAAAAAGGATCGCATTTCCAGACTGGGAGCTAACCCTCGAGCCGACCTTGCCGAAGTTGAATATTTCGCGAA
Organism: Bdellovibrio sp.; assembly: GCA_043759945.1. Classification (GTDB taxonomy): domain Bacteria; phylum Bdellovibrionota; class Bdellovibrionia; order Bdellovibrionales; family Bdellovibrionaceae; genus JAYUPS01. The sequence goes on along the minus strand of JAYUPS010000014.1, from coordinate 1,355 downwards.
CTAGCGTAAGTTTCATTGCATTCATTATCGGGCCAGAATGCGACAGGCTAAAGATAAGATTATGAAATTCCCATCATGGTTCAACTTCTGACTTGAATTGGCACAGTTCGTAATTTTTTGTTTAACTTTTGCGAGTCCGGTTTAAGCTTAAAGGACTATGAAAACAAATATCCTGTATTTAGGTCTGTGTCTGTCTACGGTTCTGGTACCCGCGAAATCGGAAGCCATTGGTTTGGCGCAATTGCTACAGGGCATCGTATCGATGTACAACCAAAACTCAAATAACGGCAACGGTAATGGCAGGGGTAACGGTAACGCCGCTGGAAATGGCAATGGCAACGGCAATGGCAATCAAAACATCTACCAAGGTTACACCAACACCCAGAACAGCCAAGTAAACGAGCCCAGCCCTGGAGCGGTCGCTGCGGCGGCAGCTGGGTCCCCGGTGGTGCTCAACCAAGATCCCGGAGTCAACAAACGTATCGGTCGATGCCCGTCCAGCCAAGTTGGGAATCTGATGTTTCCCAACTACCGAAATCAAGTCCCCGCGGAAGCTCGTGCCGAAAGATTCCTGGCGTCGGTTTCCGAGGGCGCTGACAACACCGAGAAATCAATAGCTTGTTCCAGCGCAATTTCTGAACAGCCTTTGTCGGTTGACAACAGTTTTCGGTACACTATTTTAGGTGAACTTCAGTTCTCTTGCCGAAGTGGAACTTGGATGTTGCACAACTCGAGCTGTCGGGCGGAAGCCGTGGTGGTACCGGCCGTTGCCGCTGCAAAGCGCTTACCGGCGCCAGGTCAGCCGATTGCGGGCCAGCCGGTTGCTGAGGCTCCTGCGGCGAACTGCATCAACGCTTACGCTGGCACCTGTAACCCCCCGAGTTGTAATTTTGTTTCTGGATGTGCTCCCGAGTTCTTTAGAGGTGATGGGGAGTAGAAGTGCTTAGCTAGACCTGCAACGCCGGTCTAGCTGGACTCCACTCTTTGGGAGCAACTGTTTAACCTAAGATCCCATGCGCTGGTTTCAAAAGTCATTCGAAGAAATTAGTTCCGACAAAGCCCTTCAGCTTTACGGATTTTTCTTGTCGCTAGCCCACCTTGTGACCCTTTTTTATTGGTCGCCCAAATTCCAGAATAATTTAAGCAGCCCGATGTGTTGGCCCTACTTCTCGGCTTGCGAAACCTGGGCTCAGTTGCTGGCCCCCTATTCAACGCCGATTTTAGTTTTTTACGGATTTGTTTCTATTTTGGCTTCTGCGGGATTTCTGTCGCGTCGGTGGTTCCTGGGTTACGGGGCTCTTTTGGTGGCGACGGTTTTAAAATTTATTTTTCTGAGCCTGAGTTATAGATTTATG
>JAYUPS010000013.1:0-15808 GCA_043759945.1 Bdellovibrio sp. | reverse complement strand
TTTAGGATTTTTTCTTTAAGCTCAAGATTTGTAAGGCTTGATTCGTTACCCCAAACCAAAGCGGCAACTCCAGAAACGTGGGGCGTCGCCATCGAAGTTCCAGACCAAGAATCGTAGACGCCACCTTTGACGGAACTGTAGATGTTCACGCCCGGAGCTGCGATATGAACGGTTTTCTTACCGTAATTCGAAAAGCTCGCCAAGTTGCCCCGGTTGTCGAGAGCTGCAACCGACACGATATTGGGTACGTCATAGGTTGCAGGGTAGACGGGCTGATCGTCATTATTTGCACCGTCATTGGCCGCTGCTGCTACGAAAAGTGCTCCGGCTTCGTGACTGGCTTCGATGGATTTTTTCAAGAGCTCTGAATATCCACCGCCACCCCACGAGTTTGAAAGAACCTTCGCACCCATTTTAGTCGCGTATTCGATCGACCTAATAGCGCCTTCCAAAGAGCCAGAGCCATCGGCTCCTAAAAACTTAATGCCCATCATTTTAGTTTTCCAACTAACGCCGGCAACGCCAATTCCGTCGTCCCCCGTGGCGCCGATGGAGCCTGCGCAATGGGAGCCGTGACCGTGATCATCCAAATTGTTTCCTGATGGTTTGGCCGAATCGACAAAATTAGCGCCATGGATATCATCGACAACACCGTTGTCGTCATCGTCGACGCTGGCTTGGCCGTTAAGCTCCGCCACATTCACCCATTGATTGCCTTTAAGGTCGTTGTGATTGAAATCCATTCCGGTATCAATGATTGCGACCAGAACTTGATCAGAGCCCGTCGTGATCTCCCAGGCGCGCTCCATATCGATATCGATTCCGGCAACACCCACTTGCTTGTCCGCATCTGCTTGTCCAATGTTTTTCAATCCCCAGAGCTGGCTTAACTCGGGATCGTTGGGCAGTTTTTTCGCACGATATATATAGTTGGGCTCGACAATGTCAAATTGTCTCGAGGACTGAATGTCCTCTATAGAGGGTTGGCGCAATTGGATGCTGGGTTTCTGAATCACTACCAGGTTTAAATTTGCATGCGTGCGCAGGATTTTTCCTCCGACAAGCATTTCCAGAAGCTCAATATTCTTTGCTTGAAGGGTTGCTGAGTTTTTGACGTGAGCTAGAAACTGGCCGGGAATGGCCTCGGGCTCTTTCTCGACAAAGTTCAGTGGTTTAGCTTGCGCGGTCATGGCGACCGAAATTAGCGAATAAGCGGCGAAAGAAAGGGCGATCCGTCCTGGATTCCCCATGCATGGGCTCCTTTGAAAAATGAGATTTAGGTACACTCTGTAAAAGAGCGTAGCTTTCAAACCTCGGAATGATGAGTTGGTAAGTTTGACCTGGACCGAATCTCGACTAGGTGTAAGTAAACAAAATAAATGTATTTTCAGATATTAGAGTTTCTTATCTAATTCAATACTTAGGGCGGGTGGGGGAATGTCTCAGGATGAGATTGTCGATAAATTCTTAGACACCTGGCGGTTTGTGACGGGCGGTTACCTCGTAAAATGGGGCTGGTTCGGCACTAGCCTTGCTTTCCAGTCTAGTATGAAAACCGCTGCAAAACGAAATATAGCTACTAAACAGATGGGGTTAAAGGCGGCGCTTCTGGGCGCATTTTTCATTTCTGTGTTTAGTTCGACCTCGTTTGCTGCTGAAGTAAACATACCGGTTAAAAAGAGCTGCGCTGGCCAGGCTGAACCAAACTTTTTCCATGTTGATAAAACTGGATTTGAAGACGTTGAAATGTCGTTACAAGAAACTGAATACGGTCCTGAGTTGCAAATCGGAGACGACCTGCGAATCTTTTTTGGTGGAGGTTCTGATCCAAAGGACCCCCAATCTTCCTTAAAAGATGGAAGATGGTGTGCTGTTTCTAAAAACCCTAAAAAAATTAATCCTAAAACCTCTCAGGAAGCTGGGAAAGCCGGTTGCAGTTTATTTGAGACAGACACAGGAAAACCTGATAGCAACGGGCGAGTGGTCAACAAACCACTACCAGTAACAATCGGTGGAAAACAATTTAGCATTCAGACTGAATACACAACTAATAAAGACGGCAAAACTACAGATGCAAAAATGTGGATAAAAAAAGAGGGCGAAGATGTTCGCGTCCTTCTGAATCCTGAAGTTTCACAAACAGGAAGCAAACGAACCTCTAAGCTTAAGGTCGATGCGCTAAATATGAAATCGAACAAAATTGTTGGGCGCACAGAATCGGCCGTCGAAGGATCGGTCGACGAAAGTGGCTCACCAGGTTCATCCCATAAATTTAAATCTTGCACGAACCTGTTGAAGACTGGAAAAAAAGCAGCTTCGGATTACCGTGTTCCTAAAAATACAAAAGACTTGAATGGTGATCACCATCCTGTCGGTTCACAACTTGGCTACAACGATCAGTTTAAAGCAGAAAGTTACGAAAACCTCTCCGAGACCGCGCCCTATAAAACAACTCCGGGCAGTGGCGGCAACGTGGCTTCAACGGCCCGTCGCTAATATTTCAAATCAAATCCACCACAAAAGCGGAAAAGGTGCGGCGCGCCTTTTCAGATCCAGTTCCGGCTTTCAAATTCTTTGATCCGCTCGGCCGGCAGGAAAAATACATTTTCTGCGCCTTTATTATTGTCGTTCCTAACCAGAAGCCGGGTTTCGAGAGAATATAGGTAAGTGTTTGTGTATCCCTGCGTGGCCAAGAAAGATCTTAGTTCGTCGATGTTAGTAACATTCTCGATCATTAATAGCGGTCGGCATTTCGTTAGGGTTTTTTGCATTCCCTTGAGCGCCGCAAGCTCATGCCCCTGCACATCAATTTTTACGATATTTGGCTCCAAGCCCAGATCATCAATGGGGACCAGGCTTATTTCGGATCTGATCAGGGCAAAAATTTCTTTTCCGGTCACCGCTTTCGTCCTTATCTTGAACAATGGATCCGACTCGAAGGATGTGCGATCAAAAGAGCCTTCTTGAGTAAAGGGAACTCCGTCGACGACGGGAATAAAAATTTCAAACGTTTTAGAGAGCTCTCCCGCTCCCAACATTTTAAAATTAAACTTTGGGCCAATTATTTTTTTTACTATTTTTAAGGAACCCTCAAGTTCTTGATTGGGCTCCAATGAAAAAACACGATAACTCTTATTAAATATCCGAAATGAGACCGCCGACTGCCCGATATTGGCACCAACATCTAAAAACAAACCCTCGGCATTTCCAATTTTAGAAAACAATTGAAAATCATTCTCATGAGGCTTCTTCAAAAGCAGATGCAAGCCCAGACGCAGAAGCTCTAAATATTTCCAAATTTTTGTTCGTGTCAGAAAAACTCGCAGGAGCCAGCGAAACTTCATTTATTTAAACCTAAAGCCTTTCGAATCTATCCGCCAAATCCAACCTGTGCGCGGAAAAGGCGCGGAAAAGGTGCGGCGCACCTGCTAGATCCCGTCGCCTTCGGCGCCCTTCTTTTTATTGAATTGCGCAAAGAGCAGCTCTCGGTTCATTCGAGAGATGTTTACCAGACTGATATCTTTCGGGCAGCTCGCGGAGCACGCGCCCGTCGTTGTGCAGGCACCAAAGCCCTCGGCATCCATTTGTGCTGACATTTTCAAGACCCGGTCGGCTCTTTCGATCGCTCCCTGGGGCAAAAGTGCGAGATGGGAAACTTTTGCGCTCGTAAACAATAGCGCCGAAGCATTCTTGCAACTTGCAACGCAAGCCCCGCAACCGATGCACATCGCTGAAGCAAACGCTTCATCGGCATCCGGTTTTGGGATCGGTACGGCATTCGCGTCCACGGCGTTACCGGTATCGACGTTGATAAATCCCCCGGCCGATATAATTCGATCAAATGCCGAGCGATTGACCATCAAATCTTTCACGATCGGAAATGCTTTGGCTCTCCAAGGTTCTAAGGTCAGGGTTTGACCTTCCTTAAAGTTCCGCATGTGCAGCTGGCACACCGTTGTGCTTTTTTGCGGTCCATGCGCTTCGCCGTTAATCATAAATCCGCAAGATCCACAGATTCCTTCCCGGCAATCGTGATCAAAGGCTATCGGTTCGCCACCGGTTTGAATTATTTTTTCATTCACCTGGTCGAGCATCTCTAAGAAAGAAGAGTCGGTAGACACATTGGGTGCTGCGTACTCTTCAAATTGGCCCTTATCGCTGTTTCCGGATTGGCGCCAAACTTTAAGCTTTAGATTTATTTGTTTGTTGGAACTGCCTGCCATATTCGCTCCGATTATTTGTAAGACCGTGTGGCCAGATGAACGTTGTCGAATTTCAATTCTTCTTTGTGCAGATTTTGGCGCTTGGCTTCGCCCTTCCATTCCCACGCGGCCGTGTGACAGAAATTCACATCGTCTCGTTTGGCCTCGCCATTTTCTTGATATTCTTCACGGAAATGTCCCCCGCAAGATTCGCGTCGCTCCAAAGCATCGGCACACATCAGTTCCCCGAGTTCCATAAAATCAGCGACCCGGCCTGCTTTTTCAAGCTCCTGGTTGACGGTATTCATTTCGCCCGGAACCCGCACGTTTTGGAAAAATTCTTGTTTCAGCTTTGGGATCTCTTCGAGCGCTTTTTTTAACCCTTGCTCGTTGCGACCCATTCCGCACTCGTTCCACATGATTCGACCCAATTCCTTGTGGAAAGAATCGACCGTCCGACTGCCTTTGATGCTCAAAAGCCTAGAGGTTTGTACTTTGACGTTGTTTTCGGCTTCTTTGAAAGCATCGTGGGTGGTTTGCAGTTTTTCAATTTTTGTCGAGGCTATATAATTCCCCAGCGTATAGGGTATCACAAAGTACCCGTCGGCCAGACCTTGCATCAGTGCTGAAGCTCCTAGGCGATTCGCGCCGTGGTCAGAAAAATTGGCCTCGCCGAGCACAAAAAGACCTGGCACATTGCTCTGCAGGTTATAATCCACCCACAGTCCGCCCATGGTGTAATGGGGAGCCGGATAAATCCTCATCGGTGACTTGTAGGGGTTCTCGCCGGTAATTTTTTCGTACATCTCAAAAAGATTCCCGTATTTTTCGGCAATCTTGGGTTCGGTCAAACGCTGAATCGCATCTTTAAAATCTAAATAGACCGCCAGTCCCGTGGGACCAACACCGTGACCATCGTCGATCCGATATTTTGCCTGTCGAGAGGCCACGTCTCGCGGAGCTAAGTTTCCAAAGCTCGGATAAATCCGCTCTAAAAAATAATCGCGATCGGTTTCAGGAATTTGAGAGCCCGGCCGGCTGTCGCCTTTATTTTTTGGAACCCAAATGCGACCGTCGTTACGCAAAGACTCGGACATCAAAGTTAACTTTGATTGCAAATCGCCACTGACGGGAATGCACGTCGGATGAATCTGAGTGAAACAAGGGTTTGCAAAAAAAGCCCCGCGCTTGTGTGCACGCCATCCTGCGGTGACTGCGCAAGCCATTGCATTTGTTGACAAGAAAAACACGTTGGAATATCCGCCCGTGCACAACAAAACCGCATCTGCTTCGTAAGACTCAATTGCACCGGTATTCAAGTTTCGCACAACGATGCCGCGGGCCTGACCGTTCACCACAACCAAATCCAACATTTCGCGTCGATTGAAGAGTTCGACCTGTTTTTTGTCGACCTGTCTCATCATGGCAGAATAGGCCCCCAGCAGAAGTTGCTGACCAGTTTGTCCTCGGGCATAGAAAGTTCTAGAAACTTGCGAACCTCCGAAGGAACGGTTCGATAAAAGGCCCCCGTATTCCCGAGCAAGCGGAACCCCGGTTGCAACACAGTGATCAATAATTTTAGTCGAGATTTGCGCCAGGCGATAAACATTGGCTTCGCGCGAACGGAAATCTCCGCCCTTAACCGTGTCGTAAAAAAGCCGATAGATGCTGTCGCCATCGTTTTTATAATTTTTAGCCGCATTGATTCCGCCCTGGGCCGCAATCGAATGCGCGCGGCGCGGACTTTCATGAACGCAAAAGGACTGAACGTTATAACCCAATTCTCCCAGCGAGGCCGCGGCGCTTGCGCCCGCTAGACCCGTACCAACAACAATAACTTTATGCTTCCGCTTGTTCGCTGGATTTACCAACTTCATATCAAATTTGTAGTTGTCCCATTTATCTTCAATGTTTCCGCCAGGGACGTTGCTTTTTAAAGTATCAGACATCAGTGACCTCAGCTGTTTGACAAAAAGATGTAAAGGGGCTGCGATAAAAAACCACCAGCGACAACAAGACCGTAAATCCATCCTGCGGTCTTGACCCAGCGTTCGTTGCCTTCAGTTTTAATTCCCAAGCTTTGGACCGTCGAGCCCAATCCGTGAGACAAATGGAACCCGAGAATTATAACCGAGACCACGTACCAAAAAACATATTCCGGTTGTTTAAAAATCTCGACCATCAATCGGAACAGATCTCGCATAACAACGCCATTCACGGTGGTCTCGTAGTAAGAGCCGTATTTAAAAGTAATTAAATGCAAAATAACAAATACCAAAATCAGGCTGCCTTGAAAAATCATTGTTCTCGATGCCAATGAAGCGCCCTTGGGTCCTGTGGGCGTGTAGGCATAGCGAACACCTTTGGCAATTCGATTTTGATAGGCCAATAAAAAACCAAAGACGACATGACCGATCAAGGTCGAAAGTAGAACGGCCTCGATCGCGTAGATCGCCACTCCGCTGGTGAGCATGTGCCCGTAAGCATTGTAAGCATCCTTTGACACAAACAAAAGCATGTTGCCGGCCATATGGCCAAACACGAACCCCGCCCAAACCAGACCCGAAAGTCCCATGAAGTATTTTTTGCCGATGGATGTGAGCCAGAACATTTGGCTCGTCTGCGTTGTCATAATTTCTCCGATTGCATGGTTTATCATTTTCCCACTTACATTGCAAAGTGTTATCCTCCGGAAAATTGATCACAGAAATTGCCTGGCTCGAATAATTATTCGATATTGCATCGGAGTTACCAGAAGCACATAAGATCATGGCCGGAGGCTCCTTTGAAAATCTTCGTTTGCATTAAACAGGTTCCTGACACCGAGACAAAAGTTCGCCTCAATGCCGATGGAAAATCTTTGGATACCACTGGCGTCAAGTGGGTAATGAATCCCTATGATGAATATGCCGTCGAAGAGGCCGTTAAAATTCGTGACGCAAACCCTGGAAGCCAGGTCCATGTTATTACGGTGGGGCCGAAAAAACGTGCACCCGAAGCTCTTCGAACAGCATTGGCCATGGGCGCCGACGAGGGGATTGTGATCGACGCTCCAGAAAACCTAGACACTCTAACCACCGCAAAAGTCTTGGCCAAAGTTATTACAGACGAGGGCTCGGGCAATTTGGTTTTGACCGGAAAAATGGCGATCGATGACAATGGCAGTTCTGTGGGTCCAATGCTTGCTGAACTGTTGAATTGGAGCCACACCTCGGTTGCTTCTAAAATCACACTTTCCCCTGAAACGGCGATCGTTGAACGCGATATTGAAGGCGGCGCGAAAGAAGTCGTGCAGGTGAAGCTCCCTGCAGTTATTGCGGCGAACAAAGGTTTGAATATGCCCCGCTACGCAAGTTTGCCAGGAATTATGAAGGCGAAGAAAAAAGTTTTGAAAGAGTTTGAAATTGGCGCTCTCGGAATTAGCCCGCAAGGGAAAGTAAAAGTAATAACCATGGAGCTTCCCCAAGAAAAGCCCGCTGTAAAGATGCTTGCGGGCGATGTGGGAAAGCAAATATCTGAACTTGTGCACCTGCTTCGCGACGACGCGAAGGTTTTGTAGGAAGGATTTAAAATGAGTCAAATTTTAGTGGTTGTTGAAACAAATCTTGGAAAATTGAAGCGCAGTTCGCTTGAGCTTTTGAGTTTTGCCCAACGGTCCGGTTTAGAGTTTTCTGCGGCAGGCTTTGGTTCGAACTCTCCTGGCTTAGCCCAGGAGCTGGGGGCCCAGGGCGCTAAAGAAGCCTTCTTGGCTGAGTCTGCAAGTTTTGATATTTACAATCCCGAGCTCCATTCCGCAGCCCTTACGCAAGCGGTGCAATCTTGTGGGGCAAAAATTATTTTAGGTTCGGCGTCGTCACTGGGAAAAGATCTTTTTCCCCGAGTGGCGGCTCGTTTGGACAGCAGCTGTCTTTCCGATTGCACGGGTTTAGAAATAAAAGATGGCCAGGCCATCGTTAAAAAACCATTTCTGTCGGGAAAAGCCACGGCTCGGATGACTTTTGAAAATTCCCCCTTTCAATTTGTTTTGATGCGCGCAAATCAGCTTCCTATTTCTGGAACGGCAACGGCCGTCCAAACTAAAGTAAGCTTGCTGACAGGGGCCTCGCCAGTTTGGGCAACGGTGAAAGAGATCGTCAAGGGGACCTCGGAAAAATTAGATCTCACCGAAGCCAACATTATTGTTTCCGGCGGTCGTGGGCTCAAAGAAGCTGCAAATTTTAAAATCCTGAATGACTTGGCCGAGGTCTTGGGAGCAACCGTTGGCGCTTCCCGGGCGGTGGTGGATGCCGGTTGGGTACCGCATGGAATGCAAGTGGGACAAACTGGTAAAACCGTGGCGCCCTCGCTTTACATCGCGATCGGCGTTTCCGGCGCCGTCCAACACCTGGCGGGAATGAGCGGCAGCAAAGTGATTGTCGCAATCAACAGTGATCCCAATGCTCCCATTTTTCAAAAAGCGACCTACGGTATCGTGGGAGATGCATTCGAAATCGTTCCGAAATTGACCGAAGAATTCAAGAAAGCTTTGCAAAAGTAATCGGTGTTGAAACAGTTGTTTATTTCTCAAAAAATTCTGGGCTTTATCGCCTGGGCGCTTTTTCGATCGCTGGCGATGACCTGGAGAATTCAAGTTATCATGCCAGAAAGCATGCGCGCGGGCCTTATGAATAAAACCACAATGCTGTTCGCGCACTGGCACGGAGACGAGCTCGTTCTTTTTCATTTCATTGGAAAATACAGAGTCGCAACCATGGCTTCGACGAGCCTTGACGGGGAAATAATGAATACCGCCGTAAAATTGATCGGTGGAAAAACAACCCGCGGGTCAAGCACCCGCGGCGGGGTTAGCGGACTTAAGGGTCTTATTCGACTGATAAAATCAGAGTCCCGAAACTGCAGCTTTGCCGTCGACGGGCCAAAGGGTCCCATCTACCAGGTCAAACCAGGAATATTCGAAATGAGTCGACTTTTAAAAGCCGAAATTTTTCCTGCGGGTGTTTCCTGTTCGAACGCTTGGAAGTTTGAAAAATCATGGAATAAAACTTTTCTTCCAAAACCTTTTTCGAAAATTATTGTTTACTGGGGTTCACCACTCACCGCAGTGGGATCCGATCTCGACCCTCGGTCCGTCGATCTTGCGGCTGGCCTTAAAGAAGCGCTGCATCAGTGTCGGGATTCCGCCCTTAAAAATTTGCTGGCCTGATCTCTCGGGTGTAACCTTTTTGTTTGATGTCTACCTTACGAAGGAGTTGAAATGACTCGGAAATCTATATCTTTCCTGGTTCTGTTGTCGTCCTTTTTTTTAAGCATATCTGCTTTAGCCCAGGTTAAAAAAGAAGATGTCATCGCGAAAGTTGGAAACCGCACCATAACGGTCGAGGACTTCAATCGTCGTTACAATGAAGTGAAAAACACTTTCAATCCTCCCACTAAAAAACAATTTCTCGAAGATTTAGTTCGTTTTGAAATGGGTTTGGCCGAAGCCTCGCTGAAGGGAACCGAAAAAGACCCTATCTACCAAGAAAAAATAAAAGCGGAGCTTTACAAATCTTACCTGGAAAAAGAGCTCGGTGAAGACATTCAGAAAATTCCCGTCTCAGAAAAAGAAATGGAAGCTTTTTACAAACAAAATCCGGAGATTCGTTTTTCGACGATTATTATCGAGCTCAAACCAGGCGCTACTCCCGCTCAAAAAGCAGAGGCCAAGAAGCGGGCGACCGAAATTTACGACTAGGTTAAGAAATCAAAACGTCCGTTCGACGAACTCGTTCGTTTATATTCGGATGACATGATTACAAAGCCTTTGGGTGGTGACGCTGGTTTTCAAAGCCGTGTGACTTTGACCCCGACTTTTTACGAAGCTGTCTCGGAAATGAAAGTTGGCGATATCAAAGGCTTAATCGAAACGCCTTTTGGTATGCACATTGTGAAATTGACGGCGAGAAGATCTTTTTCGGATGCGGACAAGCGACAATTGCGCATGGCCGTACACAATGAAAAACGCATCAAACTTTTCAACGATCACTTCGCTGCATTGAAAAAGAAATATCCTACGACCGTTAACTCGAAATTGATTGAGTAAGACCCGGTGTTTTACCGGGTGAGCACATCCTCTTTCGGAATCTTATTGCTTGTTCTCGGAATGCTGCCGGGTTGTCATTTTAACTCCCGCAAGGTTGGCGAACTGCCGGTGGTAAAAGTAAATGAGCAGCAGCTGTCTCTCAAAGAATTTTCCGACGAGCTTTCGAAGCAGTTAAAAAACTTCGATGCTTTGGTCGCCAAGAATCCGAACCAAATCCAAAGGGTGCGCGATATCGTGATCCGCGATTTCTTGCTTCATAGTTTAATTCAAGACTTTGCCACCAAAAATAACTTCGCGGTTTCGCAACAAGAATGGGACGACGAGATTGCCGCAATCCGCGCCACCTACCCCGACGATCTTTCTTTCCGGAAAGTTTTGGTCGATGAAAATATGTCGCTCAATGAATGGAAGCTCTCTGTAAAATCTTCGGCCCTTCAGAAAAAGATTTTTCAGTCCTTTCGTGCCAAGACCGCAAAACCAACAGACGTTGAAATAAAAAAATTTTTTGACGAAAACAAGGACCGCTTTAAACACCCCGAGCGCATCTGGCTTCGTCAGATTGTTGTGGATGATTACGGTAAAGCTATCGACATCAAAGACGCTCTTAAGAAAAAGGACTTTGGCGAGCTCGCTAAAAAGTTCTCGGTAGCTCCCGAAGGTAAAAGCGGTGGCGTCGTAGGATGGGTCGATAAGGGCTCGGTGGACATTTTCGAAAAGGCCTTTTCACAGTCGACGGGGGGTGTCAGTCAGGTGCTGGAAAGCCCCTTTGGCTTCCACCTTTTTAAGGTTGATAAAAAAGAGGGTTCCGGGTTACGACGAATCGAGGAAGTGAAGGCTCTCATAGAGCAACTAATTATCAGCCAACGTGAACAAAAAGAGTACACTGAGTGGCTGGATCGACAGATCAGGTCCGCACACGTATTAGTTGATTACGATTTAATAAAACAGCTCAAGGTCGAGACTCGTCTTCAGGATTAAATGAAACGGATTATGATAATGAAAAATATGTTTTTAACAGCTTCGATAATCTTGGCCTCGGTCGCCAGTTTTGCCGCTCGAGAAGTCGTTGATGGAGTGGTGGCTGTCGTCAATGACGAAGTCGTCCTAGACTCTGACCTGCGGACTTTTCAGGCTCGCATCAAGAAAGAGGGCATGATTGATGATTTGCTTTTGGCCGGACAAAAATTAGACGAGTTAAAAAAAGATTCCAAAGCGCAGCTTGAATTTTTGATTTCAGAAAAGTTGCTTGATACCGAAGTGAAGCGTTTGAATCTGGCCATCACTGTCGAACGCGTCGAGCAAGAAATTCGAGAAATTGCCAAACGAAATAACATGTCCCGTGCGGACCTGGCTCAAGCGTTAACAGCTCAGGGAGTGATTTTATCTGAATATCAGGGCTTCATTAAAACTCGTATCGAACGCCAAAGTTTACTGGAACAAGAAATTACGTCTAAGATTCGTGTTTCTGATGATGAGGTCCTGGCCCAATACTTGCGCGATAACGGTAAAGTCGACGCGGGGGCTTCAGAGTTTACGATCGCCCACATCTTGTTTAACCCAAAAAAGGGAGGCCCCGAGGGAGCGACCGAGCGTGCAAAAGAAACTCTGGCAAAACTTCGTAGCGGTCAGAACTTTGAAACGCTGGCCGAACAGCGCTCGGAAGATGCTAATTTTTCCCATGGCGGAATTCTGGGAACATTCAAAACCGGAGAGACTTCGAAAGAGTTGGAAGATGCCGTCCGAAATATTGAGCCTGGCCAGTACTCGGAAGTGGTTCGCACCAAAGCGGGAATTCATATTCTTAAATTGATCAGTCGCAAAGTGACGGCCGATCCCAACTTTGAAAAACAAAAAGAAAAAATTCGCGCGGGTCTTTTGGAAAAAGCATTTCAAAAACAGTTTAAAAATTGGATTGAAGCAAAACGCGAAGAGGCTTTTGTCAGAATTCTTAAGTCCTGAATGAAAATTGGCATTACGACCGGTGATCTGGATGGCGTAGGACTTGAGATCGCCATTAAGTCTCTACAAAAGATAAAAATCCCTAAATCCTGCGAGATCGTTCTTTACTGTGGAAAAAGTTTTGGAAAAGTAACGAATCTCAAACTAAAAAATATAAACGTCGTCGCAAGCCCAGAGCCGCCCGCTCGTTGGGTAGAAATTTGCGCCGCAGAATGCTTAAGTGGAAAGATGACCGCGATGGTAACGGGGCCTCTCTCGAAACCAGAAATTAAAAAAACGGGGATGAAAGACTTAGGCCACACCGAGATTTTAGGTCGTCTGGCGAATACCAAAGATCTTTTCATGAGTTTTTGGGGGAAACACTTTAACGTTGTTTTGATAACTGGGCATCTCCCTTTGTCGAAGGCACATCTCGATTATACTCCCGCCAAGATCCAAATGGTTATTGGACTAGTGAAAAAAGAAATGGCGCACTTGGATCCTAAAAGAGCGCATCGGCCATTGGCACTGTTGGGGATTAATCCTCATGCGGGGGATCAGGGACTTATTGGCAATCAGGAGCAAATCAATCACCCAATGCTTCAACTCCAAGGAGTCGATGGCCCTTTGCCGGGAGACTCTGCTTTTATGCCCGAAAATTTTAAAAAATACGGGGCTTTTCTAGCGGCCTATCATGATCAGGGGTTGATTCCCTTTAAATTGGCTCATGGTTTTGACTCCGGAGTTCATGTCACCCTTGGCCTACCTTTCTTGCGAACTTCGGTAGATCATGGCCCCGCAAAAGATTTGTTTGGAAAAAATAAAGCGTCCATTGGATCAATGAAAGCCGCCATAGAAATGGCACTGCAAAGATCTAAGTAATTAAATTAGAAAATGGAGAATTAAAATGCATCAACCGGTTATTTTCAGAGAATACGATATCCGCGGAGTGGTCGGGCAGCAGTTCGATATGCAATTCGCGCACGAGCTGGGACTTGCTTATTCTTCCATGCTAATTAAGAAAGTTGGCAAGCCCAACCCCAAAGTTGCCGTAGGGTATGACGCTCGACTTTCCAGCCCCGAAATTAAAACCGCCATCATTCGAGGAATGGTTGAATCGGGTTTGCACGTTTTAGATATTGGTCTAGTAACCTCGCCAATTTCTTATTTTGCGACTTTCACGGTTCCCGATGTCTTGGGCGCGATGATGATTACCGGAAGTCATAACCCGCCCGAGTTCAATGGCTTTAAAGTGTCGATTGGAAAGCGCACAATTTTTGGCGAAGAGATTCAAGCTTTGCGCCGAGTTTTAGAATCCAAAGATTTTATCAAGGGCGAAGGCCGCGTTGAAACTTTCGATATCTTTCCCAGTTATTTGAAGCGTTATAAGGAAGAATTTGGTGAAATTAAAAATGTGAAGGTCGTTCTCGACTGCGGGAACGGGGCTGCCGGTTGTATTGTTAAACGACTGTTCGAGGTTGTTGGATTAAATCCGACCATTCTTTTTGAAAAACCAGACGGTAAATTTCCGAATCATCATCCAGATCCAACTGTCGAAGAAAACTTGGTCGATCTTCGCGCTGCCGTTTTAAAAGAGGGCGCCGACTTGGGCATCGGCTTTGACGGTGACGGTGATCGTATCGGCGTCATCGATCACACCGGAAAAATGCTTTACGGCGATGAACTGATGGTTTTAATTTCGCGCGCAATTTTAAAGGACAAGCCTGGGGCCCAAATTATTGGGGACGTAAAATGTTCGGACCGCTTGTTTACCGACATCAAAAAACACGGCGGCATCCCCGTTATGTGGAAAACAGGACATTCGCTTATTAAAGAAAAAATCAAGGAAACCAAGAGTCCCTTCGGTGGAGAGATGAGCGGGCACATTTTTTTCAATGACCGAAATTATGGCTACGACGACGCTCTTTACGCTGGTTTGCGCGTGTGTGAGATTGTCGCAAAAACCGGAAAACGTTTGCCGGCTCTTTTGAACGATTTGCCGCCGGCATTTAACACTCCAGAACTTCGGGTAGATACGACGGAAGAAAAGAAAGTCTTAATCGTCGAAAAACTGAAAGAGGCCTTTGGCAATCCGAATCCGAATTATAAAGTAAACTTAACAGATGGAGTTCGCGTTAGCTTTGAAGGCAATGGTTTAAGTGGTTGGGCTTTGGCGCGTTCATCAAATACGCAACCTGTCCTGGTTTTACGATTTGAATCCAACACGGAAGCCGGGCTAAAACAGATCCGCGAACGCTTCGAGAGCGTCGTGAATAAACATTTGTAAAGGAGCTTTCATGATTTTCTCTCTTTTCGTTTCCACTTTGATGGCCGCAACGACTCCGGTAACTGTTGCCATGAAGAACGCTAAAAACGCCGATGTTGGAACTGTGACCTTAACTTCCGTACCACAAGGAGTGAAGATTAAATTGGATCTCAAAAATTTGCCACCCGGCGATCACGCCATTCACTTTCATGATACCGGCTCCTGCATAGGGCCGAAATTCGAATCTGCTGGCTCGCACTTTTCAACCGATGCTCGTGAACACGGTATGGAAAACCCCAAAGGCTCGCACTCGGGCGATATGGTCAACGTAAAAGTTGCTGAAAACGGCAGGCTAAAAACTGAAATCATGAATAAAAATGTTACGCTTGGCAAAGGTGCTGGGAGTCTGCAGAAATCCGGCGGTACGGCGCTCGTTATTCATGACAAAGCCGACGATCATAAGAGTCATCCGTCGGGTAATTCAGGCGATCGCATCGTGTGCGGTGAAATTGCGGCTCTTTAGTTTTAAGGCTCCGGAAATCCGGAGCCTGGCACCTAAATTAGATTTTACCGATCAACAAGAACGAAATTACGAAGGCGTAAATTGCCATGGTCTCGATCAAGATCAGAGCGATCATCATCGAGGTAAAGATCTTCGGTTGAGCCGCAGGATTGCGTGCGATACCTTCAAGAGCTGCCGATGCCGCTTTTGACTGGCCGTAAGCTGCACCCATAGCTGCAAGACCGATAGCCAAACCAGCTGCCAGTCCGATGAGACCGCCACCAGTGGTTGAAGCTGCGCTTTCGGCGGTCTGTGCAAAAGCTACAGAGGCTGAAAGAAAAGAAACCAAAGCCAAAACAATCTTCTGTGTGATGTTTTTCATCGAACCATATCTCCTGTGTTGTAGTTTAACATTAGTTAATTAAATCAATGCTCGTGCGCCGTCGCCAATGAAATATAAATCATCGAAAGCAGCGTAAATACCATGGCCTGAATGAAACAAACAAACATGCCCAGTAAATAAAACGGAATCGGCAAACCAATCGGCACAAGATCCAAAAAGATCCCAACGACCGTATGGTCACCCTTCATTACACTTCCCAAACGAAGTCCCAACGAAACGGGCCGAACCAAATGCGAGATAATCTCAACGACGAAATAAAGCGGAGCAATCAGCGCTACGGGTCCAAAGAAATGCTTCAGGTAGTCCCAGCCATTTTCTTTAATTCCGAAAAGATTGTAAGTAATGAACATGAACAGACCCATGCCAACAGTTGTGTTCAAATTTTCCGTCGCCGGGCTCATGCCAGGTATCATTC
>JAYUPS010000012.1:0-5546 GCA_043759945.1 Bdellovibrio sp. | reverse complement strand
GGTCGACTGCGAAAGCAGTGACCTGAATCCAACCAAATCCTGAAAAGGCACTGCTGTATCTAAATTAACCGGTCGAAAGACCACAAAGGGGGAACCATGTTTGAAGAGATCACAACAAATCAAACCATCGCGCAAATGACTGTGGATAACACTGTGGGGACTGTGGACAAACTGCGAGAGACCTTGGGTGTTCATTGCAAATCTCTGGATCAACTTGCCCCTCCGGAGGGACTCCCGATGGGTATGGATATCTTCGACAACTTCTTATTATGGAGGGGGATTCCCAAAGGCGAACTCAGCTTGCTCGTCGGAAAACCGGGCACGGGGGCCACCAACCTGTGGCTCAATACGGCGGCGCAAATTCACAAATCCAACAAATGGACCGCGTGGGTCAACTCCGACTGGAGCTTGCTGCCACAATCTTGTCTTTCGAAAAAGCTCAATTTGAATCGGCTCTTGGTAGTGAAGAAGCCGAAAGAATCCAGACAGCTTTTCTGGATCTTACAGGAGCTTATAACCAGCTCTTTGTTCGAACTGATCGGCTGCCACCTGCCCGAGACCTTGCTGAAGCAGCATCAATTGCAAAAACTCAAAAAATTGGCGCGGGTTCACAAAGTGGCTTTGGTTTTGGTGGCCCACGCGAAGAACTGGTCCGTGAATCCGGCCACAAATCAATTGTTCAGTTTGGTTATCGAGTGTGGTCGCGAGTTTTTTACCGTGCGTCGCGCCCTCCACCGTCCCACACCGTTCACGGTCAGCGGAGGAAGTATTCATGCGGACTTTATGTCTCAACTTACATGCGCTACAAGAGCCCAGTTGTGCTGAGATCTTCGTTGCACTCTCACCGCGTGTTCAGTTTCGTGATCCTGGCTTTATTTTTATTGATATTGAGTCAACCTCTGGGCTCATGGGCGGCGAAGATCGGGCTTTAAAAAAAGGGCTCGATCTGGCCTTAGAAATATCCAACGAAGTGAGCGTGGCCATCGCCGACCATCCGGCGGTGGCGCAAGTGCTCGCCGCGACCAAATCAGGTTTTATTTCGCCCGAGGGTTGTGATTTTCAAACTTTAAAAAGTCTGCCGATCCAATCGATTCAAAGTCTCGAGGGCTTGCGCGGCTGGCCGCGTGTGCGCCAGATCGATCATATTATTTCGTTCTTTCAAAATATTGGTATTCAGCACATTGAGCAGGTGATGCTCTTTGAACTTCCCTCGTTTCGCGAACGTTGGGGGGAAACCGGATTGCAATTATGGAAGCGTCTGCACGGACGCGACGAGCAACCAATCTCGCCCCTGATTCCGACTATGCCACTCACCACTTACGGTTACTTTGATGATCCCATTTCCATGTTGCCGCTTTTAATGCCGCGATTGAGTGCAGCGCTGCGCTCTTTATTTCTCAGGATTGAAGCGCGGGGCCGTTTTGTTAAATCCATGAGTGTTTATCTGCACTGCGAATATTCGGATCATAAACATGAATTTTCGATTGAGCCCATTTCCCCGGGACGCAATCAACAGCTCTTCGAAGATTTGCTCGAGCGAAAACTCTCCGAGACCGACCTGGGCAATCCCGTTCGTGAATTTGAGATTGAGCTTTTTGATATCCCTGAGAAAACGCAGCAGTTGGATTTTTTTGAACCCCGAGATTTAACGGAAGATCGTTGGAAGCGCTTGATCAGCTTTGCCCGCCAAGCTGAAATTGAAGTGGGCTTTTTAGAAATGCAGCCGAAACATTTTCCCGAAGAAAGTTTTGAACTGAAATCCGACTGGCCCGCCCTTTCTACCGGGACAGATGTCATCGAAAAGATGGATCAAGCCATTCAAATTAAATCGGTCTACAGCAAGGGCCTGCTAAAAGCTCCTCGCCCGACGCTGCTTTTAGAAACACCGATTTCGTTAAGTGCCCAAGAGTTCAGTCAGTACCGAAAACTCTCGTTCTTTCCGCTCGAACGAATCGATGCTTCGTGGTGGGCCAAGTTAAGACCTCGGCCAGCGGCTGGAAAGGCAACGGCGGCTGGGAATGTAACTTCGAATGGGAATGCCGGCGTTCATATTATTGTAGCCAAGCGAAAACCACTTTCTAAATACCGGGATTATTATTTTGCGCTCTCCGACGAGGGACAATTGGTGTGGATTTATCAAGACCGCGAAACCAAGAATTTTTTCTTGCATGGCTATTTTGATTAAACCGCAAAAGGCATTGGCACCAATCAAGCCGCGGAAAAAATTTGCCCTGTCGGGTTTTATCGAACTCATGGCGCGCAGCAATTTTTCCTTCCTGCAGGGAGCCTCGCACCCTTTTGAACTGGTCGAAGAGGCCATTCGCCATCGGTACAGCGGCCTGGGCCTATGTGATCTCAATGGTCTTTACGGCGTCGTTCGGGGTTACCAGACCGCAAAGTCTCCGTCTTTGTTTACGGCTTCGGTCGAAGCCACACAGAAATTTACTTATTTGCTCGGCTCCGAATTAACTTTGAACGACGGAACCTCGATCACGCTCATGCCGATGACTATGAAAGGTTATCAAAATCTTTGTCAGTTGCTAACGATCGGCAAAAGAAATGTGGCCAAGTATTTTTCAAAGATCACCCTTCAGGAACTATTTATTTATCACGAAGATCTCTTAGTGTTTCCGCTCCCGCCCATCACCGAAGAGAGATTTTTCGAACTGAAAGCTGTTTTTAAAGATCGGCTTTACCTGCCGGTGTGGCGGGATTTAACCTGGGAGTCGCTGGATCTTTCAAAACCTTATTTTGAATGGGAACAAAAACATCAAGCCCAACTTTTTGTCACGCAACGGCCCTTTATGCACGCGCCCGAAAGAAAACCCTTGTTTGATTTACTGACTTGCATTCATCACCACACCACTTTTGAAAAAGCCGATCAAATTTTGATTCAAAATGCCGAACGGCATTTGCGCCCCTTGAGCGAGCTGGAATGGCTTTGGCGAGATCGCTTGGATTTGTGCGAGCAGACCCTGGATATCGCCAGTCGCGTTGATTTTTCATTGGATCAAATTCGCTATCGCTATCCGGCTTCGAAATTGCCGGTCGGAAAAACCCCGACCGATCACATTCGGGACCTGACCGAAAAGGGCCTCCACTGGCGCTATCCGCAAGGGGCCCCAGCAAAAGTCCGTGCGACCATCGAAAAAGAACTCACGATCATAAAAAAACTAGAATACGAGGATTACTTTCTAACGCTTTACGAGATCTGCGAGTTTGCGCGGTCCCAAAACATTCTTTTTCAAGGGCGCGGAAGTGCCGCGAACTCGGCGGTTTGCTTTTGCTTGGGATTAACTTCGGTCAATCCGGACGAGATCGAACTTTTATTTGAACGTTTTATATCTTTGGAGCGGGCCGAGCCTCCCGATATTGATATTGATTTTGAACACGAGCGTCGGGAAGAAGTCATTCAGTACATTTATAAAACCTACGACGCCGAACACGCCGGGATGGTTTGCACCGTCATTCGTTACAAGACCCGCATGTCGATTCGCGAAACCGCCAAAGCGCTCGGCATGAAACTTCCCAAGATCAATGCTTTGATCAAATACATGGGCCGTGATGGTTTTCGTCGCTTATTGGAAACAGAAAATATATGGAAGCAGTTCGAGGTCGAAGAATGGCAATGGAATGCGCTGATTAGTCTTTCGCAACAAATTCACGGATTCCCCCGGCATATCGGCATTCATACGGGGGGATTTCTGATCACCCAAGATCCCATCACTCATTTTGTACCGGTTGAAAAAGCCACCATGCAGGATCGTTACGTCATTCAATGGAACAAAGACGACGTGAATGATTTGGGACTGATGAAAATCGACGTGTTGTCGCTCGGGATGCTGACGGCGCTCAGAAAAGCCTTTGATCTTTTAAAAAGTGCCAAGGGTCTGTCCATGAATTTGGCCCAGATTCCCGCCGATGACGTGCCGACTTATGACATGATTTGCAATGCCGACACCGTCGGAGTTTTCCAAATTGAATCGCGCGCGCAGATGAACACTTTGCCCCGCATGCGTCCGCGCAAGTTTTACGACTTGGTCGTCGAAGTCGCGATCGTGCGTCCCGGCCCTTTGCAGGGGGGGATGGTGCATCCCTATTTGCGCCGGCGCGCGGGTTTGGAAAAAACCGTTTATCCCCATCCCTCGCTCGAAAAAGCGCTCGAGCGCACCCTGGGAGTACCGATCTTTCAGGAGCAAGTGATGCAGATGGCGGTGATGGGCGCTCAATTTACCGCGGGCGAAGCCGATGAACTGCGCCGGGTGATGTCGGCGGCTTGGCGAAAAAAGGGCACCATGGAGGGAATTCGTCAGCGTATTTTGCTCGGCATGAAAGAAAATGGATTTACCGAAGAAGCTTCGGAGCAGGTTTACCGCACCATCGAAGGCTTTGCCAGTTACGGATTTCCGGAAAGTCACGCGGCGAGCTTCGCACTTTTGACCTACGCCAGCTGTTTTATCAAAAAGCATCACCCCGATGTTTTTGTTTGTTCACTTTTAAATTCCCAGCCCATGGGATTTTATCCGCCCCGCGTGTTGGTGCAAGAGGCTCAACGAAACGGGGTTGAGTTTTTACCAATCGATATTCAGTGTTCTAAAATTGAATATGATTTGGTGAAAGAAAACGTGGTTCGCTTGGGTTTTCAAGGACTCTACGGCTTTCACGAAGCTTGGCAGAAAAAAGTCGTGCAGGATCGCGCCACGCGCGGCCAGTTTCAATCTTTGCAAGATTTGATTCAAAGAATTCCAGAAATTCCAAAGGCGGCCCTGGTGAAACTGGCGGCCAGCGGCGCTTTTCAGTGTTTTGGAGTGGAGCCCCGAAAATTGCTTTGGCAGATCGAAAGTCTTTCTTTAGATGCGCAAAGTTTTTTATGGGGACTGCCGAAAGAAAATTTCCGCGCCGGGAGCGGACGCGGCGATCCAACCGACAATCCAGCCGAAGAGCTGCCCTTTGAGTCTGGATGGGATCACATGAGCCGCGAATATCAAGCCATGGGATACTCGATCGGCAGTCATCCGCTCGGTATATTGAGAACAAGTATCAATCTCAGAAACGAGTTTTTAAAAAAACGCGGACACATGCCTTACACCCAGGCCGCAGAATTAAAGAACCGCCGGCACGGAGCCAAAGTCCGACTGGCTGGTTTGGTGGGACTCACACAACGACCGCCCACGGCCAAGGGAATGTGCTTTCTGACGATGGAAGATGAATTTGGTTTTATGAATATTGTGCTGGATCCGAAAGTTTACGAAAAAGACCGATTAACAATTTATTCCAAGTCTTTACTGGAAGTGTGGGGTCGCGTGGAACGCACCGGAATCATCATCAACGTGAAGGCCGAAAGAGCCCTGCCCTTGGTGCTGGATCCGGGAATGGATCACCGGGATTTGCACCTGAGTGCCCCGGGATTCTGGGGGCATTGAAGAAATTTCAAACCGCGTGGATTTTTAGCGACAAACTTCGATGCGCAATCTGCTCACCTATTACTGGGGCGGCTTTGCGGCCGTTTCTTATTGGTCCTCAAAAAATATTTTTCTGTTCAAAAG
>JAYUPS010000011.1:0-5553 GCA_043759945.1 Bdellovibrio sp. | reverse complement strand
AGATCTTCTCGATTTCATCGACGGGAATGCCTTTCCCGGAGTCTTGGATATGAATCGAAATCATGTCCGGTTTGCCACGTGTCTGTACGATCTTGGTCGTAACCCAAACTTTTCCGGAACCCTTGATTGCTTGCACGGCATTTGACAAAATATTCATAAAGACTTGATTAATCTGACTCGCCAAACAGTTCAGTTTAGGCAGCAGGCCATAATCTTTAACTATTTCCAAGCGACCCTTAATTTCACCCGTCAATAAATTTAAAGTGCTGTCGAGCGCTTCGTGCAGGTCAATTTCTTTCATCTGCGCGGCTTCCAGTCGAGAGAAATTTCTTAAACCCAAAACGATGTCACGGGTTCGTCGCGCTCCGTCCTCACAAGAGGCCACCAACTTGGGTAGATCTTTTTTAATATAATCCAGATCCAGCCGTTTTTTAATTTCCGCCGCGTCCTGCGGGCTTTTTTCCACTTCTTCCCCGTACTGAATTAATTTATCCGCGTACTCTTTTAAATGCGGCATGTTCGAATAGATGAATCCGATTGGATTATTTAACTCGTGGGCCACACCCGCCACCAGTTGACCCAACGACACCATCTTCGAGTTATGAACTAAGCGAGTTTGCGTGTCTTGAATTTCTTGATTGGCTTTCTCTAGTTCTAGAATCTTGTTTTTAAGTTCGCCTCTGGTTTTTGCCACATTTCGGCTCATCAAATTGAAAGACTCCGTTAACAGTCCAATTTCCGTGTCCGAAGTGATCGGCATTTCGATGGGCTGATCTCCAGCTTGCATACTGCGTGTCGCAGAAACCAAATCTAAAAGCGGTTTTAAAACCGCATTGGAACTAAGCCAAATCATCAAAAACAAAAAGCCGATGATTCCGGTGACGACCGTGAAAAATGCCAGGTTCACGTTTCTTAATACGGCTTTGGCTTGGCTTTTAGAGGCCCCCAAAGCCACGAAGAAATCTGAATTACCCCACGTGATCGGATAAACCAAAAAGCCGTGGGGCTCGCCACGAACGATTAAATCGAAAAACGACGTCACTAAAGATTTGGTGTAAGGTTCGAAAAATCCTTTTTTATAAAGCGCAAAATCCGGCAGAGTCGCCGCAGAAACTGATCCATTGGACCGCAAAATAATCAGTTCAAGTTTCATTTTTTCTTTTAACTTTGCCAGGAAAAAAGAGTCCAAGTCCACGGTCTGTTGAAGATATCCAATATGTCGACCACCGTTAGAGATTTTCGAAAGTAGAATTAACGAAAACTTTCCTTCTTTGGCATGCTCAACAAACGAATACTCGCCGTCCGTCTTGATTTTTTCTTTGTTCTCGTCCGACAAAGAAAGCGCGCCTCCCGCCAAGGGCGTGACGTCGCGAATAATCGATTCACGTTGAATCGCCATCAACATCCGGCCGGAGCGATTGTAAAATGTCAGGCCATTGGTTACGCCAGATTTCAGCCATTCATTGGCGATTTTTCTTAGACCTGGATTGTCGGCCACGGACAGATGATACAAAAAGCCGTTGTCTTTGCTGTAACGGTCCCGAGCCTGTTGCAGAGTTGTTTTGTAGTCTTGCAATGTCGTACTGACTTCGCGGCCGTTGGCCACCAAACGTTGCGTCAGTTCGTTATCGATAGCCTGTTCGTATTTAATCACCGAGTAAAATGTAACAAAGGCTAGGGGCACAACTGAAAACACTAAAAACCAAACGATTAAAATAGATCGGAGCGATCGTTTTGGTTTATTTTTAGGGGGCAGGCTTTGATTCGGAGGGTACAGCGGGTCCATCGACGGACTTGTCGACGGGTCCGTCCATTGGGGGTGGGTCTGGAATGAATTCGGCGGTTTCTTTCCTGAGTCCAGATGCGGTTTCCTCGATATCGACAATCATGCGCACAATGCCATCGGGCATCACACGAGTGTGCGGTTCTTTAGTTATCGTTAGTTTCCCGTAGTTCTTAAGCGCTTCGACCAACTCTTCATATTTTGCTTCGGGAATAGTGAAATGGAAATAACTCCCTTGGCCCTTGGCCCATCCCAGTGGTACCTGACCGGCCTTCCGTCCGCCCAGACCAGTTACTTTTTCAGCAATCTTCAGAGTCGCCGCCTGGACGTTTGTCAGGGTCAGCCGTGCTTTGTTAAGCCAGCCGGTCGTGAGCACCGCAGCGTTAGATTGAGCGGGCTCTCGCGCAACAACCGGCGGCGGCGCCACGGGCTTTAAGGGGGAAGGGTTTTGAACAACCGGTATCAAAACGGGAATCAAAACAGGGTTCAAAGAAATAACTGGTTTTTTTAATGAGGATATTTCCTCTTGCGGCACGCCTTCGTCATCAAAAGCATCTGGCGATTTGGGATCCAATTTCGCCTGTTGATCCATCGGTAAAATTAAATTTGAATTTTTCTGCGCGACCACCGGGAAATCGTTTTTCAAATCCTCGGGTTCGGCATCTTTAGTAACCTCGCTCAAGACGACGCTGCCTTGGTTTTCTTGCAAGACGGCAATCAAGCTATTCCAAGGAACCATCATGGCGAAAAAAAACACCAAGGAAACGACAAATAGAGATTCCATGCCAACCCGAATCCCGCCTGGCCACTCGTGCATTTTCAATTTCTTTAGAAATTGATCAAAGGCGCTGGACTCATTCCGTATGACATCAATTCTTTCTGGCGAAAACTTTACGCCGCTTAGAGTATCGCAATAAGCCAGTGCACGCCGAATGGCCTCGACTTCAAGCTTCAATTTCGGATCTTGGTCGATGATTTTTTTAACTCCCGCATCGCGTACCGGATCCAAAGAACCTTGGACGTACTCGTACAAAAGTTCTTCCGCATGAAAACGGCTGACCAAACGATCCCCTCGGGCCGAGTAAGGAACTAATTCCATCATGGTCGAACCTTGGGCGATAGTGAATCCAACTTTGAGCCCAATTTTTTCATGGCTCGCCCTAAACGATGATTTAAAGTGCCTTCAGAAATTCCGATGGATTTTGAAATTGCGGGCAAAGGAATATTTAAAATATGATTCCAAATCAGAACAAGAATCTCATCGGCCGGCGTGCTTCGTACAAAATCACGCCAAGGGCTTAATTCAATGTTGGATAGTTCTTGAACAACACCGGTCGAAGAAAATTGTCCGGTCGTCGAGAGCATTTGTTTTCGCATACGATGATAGATGTCGTGACTGCTTTGCACGAAAAAATTATCAAAGTCATAAGAGTTGCTCAAATTCTTTGTTTTTTCACGATGCTTGACCAAGGATTTATAAACCTGGCGCGAACCTTGGTCGGCCAAGCTCGGATTCAGAAAAGACATCTGAAAGAATAATAAAATCGATTGTCCTTGTTGGTCAGTCATGAGCTGGCCCCATCAACTACTCGATCGTCAGCTGACGGAGTAGATCCATTTCGTCCAAAACGCGTCCCGAGCCTGACACAACACAAGTCAGTGGGTTTTCGGCGATCGAAACCGGCAAACCGGTTCGTTCGCGTAACAGCACGTCTAGATTGGCAAGCAAGGCGCCGCCCCCCGTGAGTACGATCCCGTTATCGACGATGTCCGAGGCCAATTCTGGTGGAGTTTTTTCAAGTGCCGTGCGCACGGCATCGACAACTTCGCTCAAAGGATCCATCAAGGCGTCATTCACTTGAGAAGAAGTGATTTCAATCGTCTTTGGCGCACCGGCAACCAGGTCACGGCCTTTGATTTCCATGACTTTTTCTTCTTCAAAAGGAAATGCATTACCGATTTGAATTTTGATATTTTCGGCCGTGCGCTCTCCAATCAAGAGATTAAATTGTCGACGAACATAGTTCACAATTGCTTCGTCAAATTTGTCGCCCGCCACTTTGATTGATTTGCAATACACAATCCCGCCCAAAGAGATAACGGCAACCCCCGTGGTTCCGCCCCCCATATCTACGACCATATTGCCACTAGGTTCGGTTATCGGTAATCCCGCACCAATTGCCGCAGCCATTGGTTCTTCGATCAAATAGACCTCACGAGCTCCGGCAGACTGGGCAGACTCTTTAACCGCTCGCTTTTCGACTTGGGTGATGCCAAAGGGCACACAAATAATAATACGTGGACGGATCAGAGATTTTTTGTTCCCGCGTGCTTTTTTAATAAAGTAGCTGAGCATGCTTTGGGTCACTTCAAAGTCCGCGATGACTCCGTCTTTGATTGGTCGAATCGCCACGATGCTACCCGGAGTTCGTCCAAGCATGTCTTTGGCCTCTTTACCGACGGCCAGCACCCGATTCTGATTTCCACGGTAATTTCGTTGCACCGCAACAACCGAAGGCTCATTCAAAATGATTCCCTGGCCCTTCGAATAAACAAGCGTGTTGGCAGTGCCCAAATCAATGGCAATATCATTCGAAAAATAGTCAGAGAGCGTATCCAAAATACCCATGATGCTCGGCAATCTAAACGCTCAAAAATGCAGAGTCAATGCGTGGCTTTCATGTTAGCTCAAGATTAACGAGGCAAAATTGGATTTAAAAATTGAAACTATTCTCTCTCTTGTGCGGCGCCAAAAACCTTTGGCAAAAGATCTCGGCTTCGGCAAATTTTTTACCGATCACATGTTCACTGCAAACTACTCAAAGGATCGTGGCTGGTTTGAGTCTCAAGTGCGTCCTTACGAGCCGCTACTGCTCGATCCTGCGGCTTCGGTGTTGCACTACGGACAAGCTTTGTTCGAGGGAATGAAAGCTTTTCGCCAAGTCGACGGTCGCATCGCTCTTTTTCGTCCTGAATACAATTGGCGGCGCATGCAACTGGGCGCGGAGCGCTTGTGCATGCAAGCTCCGCCGAAAGAATTGATGCTCGAGGGCCTTCGGCAACTGGTAAAAGTCGATCAAGATTGGGTGCCTCGGGAAAAAGGCACGGCACTTTATCTGCGTCCAACTTTGATTTCGACGGAAGCTTTCCTGGGCGTCCGACCCGCCGAGGGATATTTGTTTTTTATTATTCTTTCTCCGGTGGGTTCGTACTACGCCGACGGAACTGCGGCGGTAAAAATTTGGGTTGAAGAAGAAGATCTGCGTGCCGCTCCGGGCGGACTGGGCGCCACCAAAGCCGCGGCTAATTACGCGGCGTCTTTGCGCGCGGCCGTGCAGGCAAAAAAGAAGGGTTTTTCCCAAGTCTTATGGCTCGACCATCTTCGCAAAAATATCGAAGAGGTCGGAACGATGAATGTCTTTTTCGTATTTGAAAACGAAGTTGCTACTCCAAAATTAAATGGTTCGATCTTGGCGGGCGGGACCCGGGACTGCTCCATTCAACTTTTGAAACAGGCCGGGCTCAAAGTTACCGAGCGTGAAATCAGTTTGCAAGAAGTGCGCGCCGGTTTAACAAACGGAAATTTAAGAGAGGCTTTTGGGACAGGAACTGCTGCGGTTGTAACACCCATCGGAGAACTTGCCGGCCGAGATTTCAGTTCCAAAATTGGTGATGGAGGGTGGGGCAAGGTCTCAAAATCGCTGTACCAAACGTTGTCCGGAATTCAGTACGGAGAAATTCCTGACGACCACGGTTGGATTTCTTTTTTA
>JAYUPS010000010.1:0-15880 GCA_043759945.1 Bdellovibrio sp. | reverse complement strand
ATTCGACTTTGTTATCAAACTTGTAGTCGTCACCCAAAAATTTCTTGGCGGCCTCGGTGCGCTCTTGCACTCGCTTGGTCACAACTTTTTGAGCGTCTCGCAAGACGGCGCAGTCTTTGCCTTGAATTTTATCAAAGATTTTACCTAAAGATTTCGTCAAATCATCGACGTCAGACTTTAGCAAATAAATTTTACTGGGATCCAGGCGTTTTAGGTACTGGGTGACTACTTTCTCCTGGAGGGCGCTGTCGCGCTTCGAAAATTTCACATGCTGGCTCAAGAATCCATTTTCGATGTGAGGCAAGTATTGGCATTTCAGTTCCATTTCTTTTTGGGCAAGAACTGGCAAAGCCATCATTACTAAAACGCTGACCAACAGAGACTGAGTGATCGACTTCATGAGCATTTTCCTTCCGAAAGCAGCCGCAACGGTGTCCAAAAGTATCGGAGCCATGACAATATATCTCAAGGGGTCTGGCAGCAACGACTCACTCTGAGTCGTCTTCAAAAAGTGGATGTTGCAGAGCATCCATAACAGTGGAAAGTCCGTTCGAGGTGACCTCGTGTTTCACAAAACTATTGTCTAGTGTTTCGATCATAAAAAAGCTTATTTCCGGATACTTTGTCTTTAACCGGGCCATTTCCTCGATGATTAATTGTATGTTTTCAGGGTCGTCGTCGCTCATGCCAAACCGGTGGTGATCGCTGTATCCATAAACTTCGATGGCTTTTTCCACTGATTTTCTGATCGCCGCCTGTTTCAGCTGGGCTGTGGTCAGCTTCCGAACTTCGTCCCCCAGGTGTTTGCGGACTTCAACGTTATTCACCGGAAAAACACTCAGATAATTTGGGGGCATCGGCAAATGACCTGCGTCCACAAAAAGATCAATACCCCGCTGGATCGTCTCGGCGGTATGTCCCCGCGCCGTAATCACGCTGAGCGGCCGTTGATTAAATGTTGCGTGGTAAAAGCAGGACCAAGAAGGGCCTTTCCACTGTAAATCGGGAAGCCCCAAAGCGATGGCCACGTCTTGAATAAATATTTGATTTTTGTGCCCAAGATTTTCAAGGTCCTCTTTGCTGTGATCCCGAAAATGGCGGAAAGTGCCTGTGGTGTCCTCCCACTTGATCACGTGGTCTTTAAAAATACCCTTTTTACCGATATTTTTTTGTTCTCGTGCAAAGTCGCCGCTATTGATTTGAAGTTCTTCATGAGTTTTTTTGTGAAACAGCACCAACGAAGTCGCCAGAAACGCGACGTTGTCGTCAAAGTCGAAAAAGTAAAAGCTTCGTCCACCCAGATGGTAATTGCGGTCTTGCTCAGGCTGTCGCTCAATTCCAAGTTCAAGCTGGATTTTTTTCATGGACGCACCTTGCCATGCAGGGCTATCTTTTCTTTTTTGATTTTTTAAATTTTGGCTTTCCCGCTTTGTCGGCCAGCAATTCCTTTGCCTGGTCCATCGTCAAAGTTTCAACCGTTTGACCCTCGGTTAGGGAAGCGTTGACCTTGCCCCACTTCACATAGGGCCCGTAGGGACCATTCATGATTTGAACGGGCTGCTGATCTTCGGAATGGGGTCCCAACTCTTTCAGCGGAGCTGCCCGGCCACGACCCTTTTTAGGTTGCGCCAGCATCTCAAGTGCTTTATCAAAAGTGACATCAAAGAGACTTTGAGTTTTTGGAATTGATCGATAATCTCCCGAGCAAACCACAAAGGGACCAAAGCGTCCCAATCCCACCTGAACGGCCTTATCCAGGGTCGGATGGGTTCCCAAAGTTTTTGGCAACTCCAAAAGCTGAAGCGCTTTCGGCATGTCGACCTGCTCAATCGTAAGTCCTGCGGGCAATGAAACTCTTTTTGGTTTTACTTTGTCGTCGGTAATTTCACCACGCTGAACGTAGGGTCCATATCTTCCGCTCAAAACGTAGATCGGCAAATCGGTCTCCGGGTCTTTCCCCAACGCATCGACGCCCTTGATTTTTTGGTCGATCCATTTGTCCGCCATTTCGGGATTAATATCAGCGGGAGATTCCCCCTCGGGTACCGAAGCGCAAACCTCTTGTCCTTCGCGCTGGGTGCAAACGTAGGCTCCGTATTTACCAACCCGAAAACTAAATTTTTCCATGCCCTCCAAAGCCACCGCTCGCGCTTTTTCCGGATCGATTTTCTTTTCTTGGTTGGCGACCATCTCTTTTAAACCATTTTTTCCAAAATAGATGGTTTTCAAATAGTCATTTGAATCCAGATCACCTTCCGCGATCGTGTCCAATGACCGCTCCATCGAGGATGTAAATCCAAGATCCACATACTGCGGCAAATGCTCTCTCAGGAGCTGGCTCACCACCATCGCGGTAAAAGTCGGAACCAAAGCAGAACCTTGTTTTCGCGAATACCCGCGATCAATAATCGTCCCAATAATTGAAGCGTAGGTCGAGGGACGACCGATTCCTTCTTTTTCCATGGTCTGAACCAGGCTGGCCTCGGTGAACCGAGCCGGTGGTTTCGTTTCATGTTCGGTCGGAGTCAGTTGCTTCATATCAACCACTTGGTTGGCTTTCAATTGCGGCAGCTTCACTTCCCGCTCGGATAATTCAGCTTCTGGATCATCGCTGCCTTCGACGTAGGCGCGCAAAAATCCCGGAAACTCAATCGTCATCCCACTGGCAGCGAACACCGCATCGCCGCTTTGAATTTTGACGCTCACTTGCTTTTGTTTGGCATCCACCATTTGGCAGGCCACCGTGCGTTTCCAAATCAACTCGTAAAGTTTTAACTGGGTGCCGATCAAACCTGAATCTGTCGGAGAAACGAATTCGGTTCCCGCAGGACGAATCGCTTCGTGCGCCTCTTGAGCGCCTTTGACTTTTTTGCCGTCAAAAGTCCGGGGCTCCGCGGGCAAATATTCTTTCCCGTACTCCCGTTGGATCCAACTGCGGGCCGCGGTGATCGCTTCTTTTGACAAAAACGTCGAGTCCGTCCTCATATAGGTTATGAATCCTTGCTCGTAGAGCTTCTGCGCCACTTGCATCGTTTCTCGAGAGCCTAAGCCCAACTTCCGATTAGACTCTTGTTGCAACGTTGACGTAATAAAAGGCGCCGCGGGCTTACGGGAGACTGGTTTTTCTTCAACCTCTAAAACTTTAAATGGCGCGTTTTCGATTTTCTTCTTTATCTCGCTCGTTTGCTTTTGATCCAACACCAGTGCGCCGGGGGCGCTCAGTTTACCGGTTTCCCCGTCAAAGTCTTTCCCGGTCGCAACTTTTTGACCGGCCCAAGTTAAAATGCGCGAGTCAAAACCTGTTTTTGCGCTTTCTAATTCCGCCGTTAAACCCCAATAACCGGCTTTCTTAAATTTCATACGCTCAAGTTCGCGCTCGACGATCAACCGAACGGCTACGGATTGCACCCGTCCCGCCGACAGACCATAAGCGACTTTTTTCCAAAGCAGGGGAGATATTGTGTAACCCACCAGACGATCTAAAATTCGACGCGCCTCTTGCGCTCTCACCAAGTTTAAATCTATCTCCCGAGTGTCTTCGAGCGCTTTCATGATGGCTACTTTGGTGATTTCATTGAACACCATCCGCTTCATCGGAACTTTCGGCTTCAAGATCTCTGACAGATGCCAAGAGATACTCTCTCCCTCGCGGTCTTCGTCCGTCGCAAGAAAGATCGCCTGCGCGTTTTCAAGTTTTTCTTTAAGAAGCTTTACGATCTTTAATTTATCTTTGGGTACGGTGTACATTGGCTCAAATTGCTTATCGACGTTCACGCCCAACGAGGCCCAAGATTCTTTTTTGTATTTTTCCGGAATATCTTTGGCAGATTGGGGCAAATCGCGAACGTGGCCCATGCAGCTTTCTACGATATACTCTTTACCCAAAAACTTCCGAATGGTTTTGGCCTTGGTGGGTGACTCGACAATCACCAGGATCTTGGAATCTGCATTGGGGATAACCGAAGCCTTCACTGCCTTGGATTTTGGTTTCGCTTTGCTCAAAAGGGATTACCTGCTTTATCTATATATATGGTCTGACTTCGCCAACATTAAGATCTTTTTAGAAAATGAGGCCTTGGACCTTTCTGCGCAAGTTGAAACTTCGACTCATAGTTCCAACACCTCAAATGTTGGACCTGCTCCGAATCTGTTTCCATACTTAGGTCATGCGTCCGAAATCTGTTTCACAGTTCTCTTCGACACTAAAAATTTTGCTGGCCGACATCGACGACACGATGACCACCGACGGGAAACTGCTGCCTGCAGCTTACCAGGCTCTTTGGGATTTAAAGAGTGCGGGAATTCAAGTGCTGCCGGTTACAGGCCGACCTGCGGGCTGGTGTGATCTTGTGGCGCGATTATGGCCGGTCTGCGGAATCATCGGTGAAAATGGAGGATTTTATTTTCGCTATGATACCCAAAACAAAAAAATGATTCGCCGTTATGCTGTCTCTCCTTCGATTCAAGCAAAAAACCAAAAGAAACTGCAAAACCTGGCAAAAAAAATCCTCAAAAAAGTTCCTGGCTCTGAAATTTCGGCGGATCAATTTAGCCGTCAAATGGATTTGGCCATTGATTTTTGTGAAGACGTTAAACCCCTGTCCCGGGAAAAAATTTTTAAAATCAAAAACCTGTTTGAGCAAGCCGGCGCCAAAGCGAAAATAAGCTCGATTCACGTCAACGGTTGGTACGGCAATTACGACAAATTGACCCAAAGTTTAAATTTCCTAAAAAGGGAGTTTAAAATCAGCCCGGCCCACGCAGAAAAAGTTTGCGGATTTGTCGGAGATTCACCGAACGATGAACCTCTGTGGACCTTTTTTCCAAATTCTTTTGGCGTCGCCAACGTCATGGATTTTAAGGATCAGATTCAACAAATGCCAAACTTTATAACTTCCCGGCGCGGAGGACTGGGCTTTGCGGAGCTCGCAAAAATCTTAATTCGCAACACGCGGTAAAGCCCGACGCTTGGCCTTAATAATTCGCAACAATCGAAAATAAATGGAACGGCGCTGGGCCGAGGTTATTGGTTGCGCGCGAATGGCCACCAGAAGCGCCAACCCAAAAGAGACCCCGACGTTGCACATACCAATCACGACCAAGCCCGCAATAGCCAACCAAAAATCAGCCGTCGACAAAGCGGCCGTGCCCAAAGTGGAAAGCGCCAAAGCAACCGTCCCCGTCGCAAGTGTGACGTGCCGGACATCCAGAGGAAGGCTTAAGAAAGTAAACAAAGGCGGCAATATTCCGAGCGCAAATCCAAGCGAAACATTTCCTATGATTCCCGATATATTTTTCTTGAAAAAAAGTGCGATTTTTTTAGCCCCGGTCTCGCCAAAAACAAATCGAAATCGACGATGATGCCAAATGGCCTCGTATTGACGTCGAAGCAAAAACCAATTGTTGGCCCAACCCGCAGCCAGGCTGGAAGCCCACAAAATAACGCCGGTAAACATCGCGTACAAGGGTGCCATGCTAAAAAAGCTCACGTCCTCCAACAAATGTTGAGCTTTTCCGTCGGTGATACTTAGTCCGAATTCGCCGGTTCCAATGTGTTTCAACAAGAGCCCTATGAGCAGCACCACGGGAAAAACCGTCGCGACGTTGCCCAAAATAGAAACCGCCTGGCTTCGGATAATATCCCAAATCTCTTTTCGCAATTCCACCATATCGGTTTGCCAATCGCTGTCCCGAATTTTCTGCGACAGCGCCGATGCGGTCATCGCCGGTTGCTTGGTCCCCAGCGAAAAATCCAAAAAGTGAATGACCAAGAAGCTGATCGAGTAATTCAAAGAGGATATCAATCCGCCGATCATACCCGCCGTTGCCAAAGCGCCCATCATGGCTTTGCCCACGGCCGTAAATGCCGTGATCAATCCCCCACCACAGGCACGGTAAAAAAGACTCCAGATCTCTTCGGATTTTCTGGCGATATAGTGATCGCCCTGATCGGCATTGGTCTCGACGATTTTTCGCGAAAGAATTTGCAGTGTTTGGGACCAAAAACTTTTGATACTTTGCCCATTGTAGGAATCACAGGCGAGCACCAATACAAAGTCCAGAACCTCTTGCGAAGCGATCGTCGAATCCGCCAGAGTTCCGGCCAGAATGCGAATTCGCTCTAACCGCGACTGCAGTAATTGAATGTTATGCACCAAATTGATGTTTACGCCGGTCTGATCTAAACTTTCACTGACCCGTTTCAAAAAATCTTCACAAGGGGTTAGCGAATCAAAAAATCGATGCGCGTCGCTCGCTGAAAGTTCTTTCACTCCCAAAAAACGATCCAACTGGGGAACCAAATGAAGAAAAGGATTGCTGGTCTGATTTTCTCGGAATGAAAAAATACTCGAAGTCGGCAGAGACAAGCCCTGCCCGCAGCTCTGAATCGTCAGGATCCGAAGCGAAGTGCGGACTTCGCCGTCAAATTTAACTCGGATCGGATCTTCCGTGCCGCCCTCAAAATTAAAAAGCTCCATCCATTTCGCAAAAATCATCGTGTCGATTTTTGCGAGCCAATTAATTTCATCTTCGGAGGAAAAAATCTTGCGGAAAAATTGTAACAAATCATGATCTTCGGGAGCTT
Source organism: Bdellovibrio sp. (assembly GCA_043759945.1). Lineage (GTDB taxonomy): Bacteria > Bdellovibrionota > Bdellovibrionia > Bdellovibrionales > Bdellovibrionaceae > JAYUPS01. The sequence goes on along the minus strand of JAYUPS010000010.1, from coordinate 9,294 downwards.
CTAACAAAACTTTACGCAGGCAACGTTCTCGGAATTCGGCCCAGAACGTATATTCCGATGCTATACCAGCGTTAACCAACAAGCCGATGGCCGTCGTGTCTTTAAAGACGGAACGAAAAACAGAGGCCGTTTTTCTCTTCCACTCGATATTTCGATCAAGCACCATTAAAAAATATTTGAGCTGGCCTAAATGGATTTCCGAAGACTCTGCACCGACCCTAAAAATTGGCCGGTAAAGAATCCAACGAAAGACCTCTTCGATCCAGGCCATTCGATCGCGCAAGGGGTCTTCGGGATTTGGACCATGGGTGATTAGCGCATCAAGATGCGTTCGCGCCGACCCAGATTCCCGCCAGCGCCGCAATAAAGAAAATCGAGATTTGGTGAATACGCCCACGACCGAATCTTACTTTTTAGTATTTAACTGAGTCAAAGCGGCAAATGGATTATTAAAAGGTTTCGTGGGTCCGTGTCCGGCCGAGGAGCGGCCGGCAGAGGCGCGGCCGGCTGAGGAATGTACGGCAGAATGGCCCCCCGACGAATTTGCCCGCGGGCCTGAAAATCGCGGCTGATCTTTAGGCAATTCGGATTTGGGAATGATCGGGCTTCCCTCGGGACGAGGTCCCGTTCGCTTTTCAGCCCTTGGTGGTGGCTTCGGTTTTGCCTCTCGGGGTGGTCTTGGCTCTCTGGCTGGTCCTGCCTCACGGTGCGGACTGTTTTTTCGCTCGGATTTCTCGATTTTTACCGAAGGAGCTTTTTCGATTTTCATCGATAACGAGATCTGATTTTTACCCGTATCGACGCCTAGAACTCGAATGGTGACAAAATCTCCGGGATTCACAACCTTGCGAGGATCAGCTACGAACTGATGAGAAAGTTCACTAATATGAACCAAGCCATCTTGGTGAACACCGATGTCCACGAAAGCCCCAAAGTTAGTCACATTGGTCACGATACCGGGACAAATCATATCTTCTTTTAAATCTTTAACTTCAAAAATGTCTTCGCGAAAATTGAAAGCTTTGAATGGATCGCGGGGATCTCGGCCCGGCTTTTCGAGTTCGCGAACGATGTCATCGAACGTAAATCCCCCGATGATTTTTTGCCATTTTTCGCGCAACGACAGAATTTTTTTGGCGCCCTCGCCCTGAAGATCAGAGATATTCAGGCCGACTTCTTTCGCCATATCTCGTACGGCAGGGTAACGTTCAGGATGGATGCCAGTCGCATCTAAGAAAACTTTTCCATTGGCGATACGGAAAAAACCGGCCGACTGTTCAAAAACTTTTGGGCTAAAACGGGGGACATTTAACAGCTCACTTCGATCAGAAAAAAGCTGCTTTTTTCGAAAATCGACGATGTTCTGAGCGAGCACAGGTCCGACTCCCGAAACGTAAGAAAGCAAACTGATCGAGGCCGTGTTTAAATCAACGCCCACGGTATTTACGCAGCTTTCCACCACGGCTTCTAATCCCTTTTTCAATTGCCCTTGATTGACATCATGTTGGTACTGCCCAACCCCGATGCTCTTCGGATCAATTTTCACCAGTTCTGACAAGGGATCTTGCAGACGGCGCGCGATGGAAATAGCTCCTCGGACCGTAATGTCCAGCTCAGGAAACTCGAGTCTTGCAATGTCGCTCGCAGAATAAACCGAAGCGCCGGATTCGTTCACCATGATGACGGGGATATTTTTTTCGAGTTCTTTTAAAACTTTGCGTAAGAAAATTTCGGTCTGTCGACCGGCCGTCCCGTTGCCCACCGCGATCGCCTGCACCTGAATTTGATTCAAAGCCTCGCCTAAAAGTTTTTTAGCTTTCTCCTCGGCGCTGTCTCCCAAAATTTGCATTACGGTGTGAGTGATAAAATTTCCGCCCTTATCGACCAATGCCACTTTGCACCCGGTTTTTAATCCCGGATCAACCGCCAAAACAACTTTGGCTCCAAAAGGAGAGCCCAAAAGCACGCGACGCACGTTTTCACTAAAAACCTTAATGGCATCTTCGTCGGCTTTGTCTTTCAAGATACGGTGAACTTCATTAGTTACCGAAGGAGCGACATAAACCGAGTACGCCATTTTCGCGCATTGCTTTAAGTAGAGACCTTGGGCCGTATCCGGGGTTGTGGTCGCAAATCTTTCAAAAGATTGCAAGAGCATGTCCTCATCACCTTTGACCTCGACCGAAAGTTCTTCTTCCTGCCAGCCCCGGCGCATAGCCAAATAACGATGCGAAGCTTTTGGATCGTTTAAACTTTTTACCGGCTCTTCAAACTCGGCGTACATTTCAAATTTGGAATGAGGCTTAAAGCTCTTGGTGCGCTTGGAATAGACTTTGCCCTTTTCCATGTAGTTTTTCGATACCAGATTTCGAAGATCCGGCTCGTTGGCAATTTTTTCGATTAAGATATCCTGCGCACCCTTCAGGGCCAGGTCATAAGTTTGAATTCCCGCCGCGATGTTTAGGAATTCTTTGGCCTTCATTTCAAGAGTCGCATCACTGGTTTTTAAGCCATGACCCAGCTCCCAAATCCAAGTCGCTAGAGCCTCGAGGCCCGCTTCGCGAGCGATGGTGGCTTTGGTTTTTTTCTTTTTCTTGAACGGCCGATAGATTTCCTCAAGTTCACCAAGATCCCAAGACACTTCAATCCGACGCTTTAATTCGTCGGTCATATTCCCTTGCTCGCCGATCTCCTTGGTTAAGAAGACTTTTCGCTTGGTGATTTCTTGAAATGTTTCGTTAGCCGCAATGACTTCACGGATCTGAACCTCGTCCAAATTACCGGTCTTTTCCTTGCGGTAACGGGCAATAAATGGAACCGTACCACCCTCGCCTGCCAATTCCAAAACCGCTTGGGCTGATTTAGCCGGGATGCCGGGTAAATAACGAGTTAGGTAACCTTGCAGAGTCACTGATGTTGAAGCAGCTATCATCGGAATCCTCGAGAATTATTTATGGCGGTACATAATCAGGCCGTGAGTGGGATCATAGGGAGAAACGCCCACCGTGACTTTATCACCAACGACCACACGAATATTAAATCGGCGCATTTTACCGCACAGCTTCGCTTGAATTTGGACTTGGTTATCGAGCATGACTTTGTACAGTCCGCCCGCCAACGCGTCGATAATTTTACCGTCGACCTGTGCTAAATCGTCTTTCGCCATGCATCTCCAGATTTAATTTAGAGGCCGCTTGCATGCAACCTCTATTTGTTTCTACTGCTTGTAGTTGCTGATGAGGATTTTAACCCCGGTTTCAAACAGAACTTCGAGCCGGTCGTTATTGTTGCTTAAGATTAATCCCCAGCCCAGTGATTTGTGCTGAATCGGTTGATGGGCCTCGAAAGTTGCAGCCATAGCGTAGGCCGCTGCTTTTTCTTTCGCGTACTTGTCCTTTAGCTCGAGCCACTTGTTGTGATGATCCGACCCAGCGCTGACATCAAGCACTGGTTTTGATTTTACTTTTTTAACTTTAGGAGCTTTTGGAGCCTTCGGAGGCTTTTCGGCCTTTACTTTGGCGGCCTTCACCGGTTTTTCCGGCGGTGTGCTTTCACCAAGTGCTTCATCGAGCTCGTTCGTTTCGACTTCGGATTCTTCGATTACTTTTTTTGGCTTAGCAACTTTCTCGGGCTTGATGGCCGTCAGAGTCTTTGCTTTGACTGCTGGTTTAACTGCTGGTTAAACCGCTGGTTTAACCGCAGCTTTGATCGGCAAGGCTTTCGCGTTGGTTTTAGCTTTAGCCACCACTTTTGAAGCCGGTTTTGCAGCTGGTTTTGTAACTAGTTTTGCAGCCTTTTTAGCCATGAATCCTCCAAAAGACAGCATGCGCAGACTTGCCATCCCAATATATTTCAGCTTACTTAAAGCCATTAGGTTCTAAAGTACACAGCATCTGAGGTGAATTTTGCAAAGCAGCACAATCTCCGCCCAGGAAATTTCAAAATTGGGCTTCCCCTTGATTGCGGGGGACCTGACGGCCACCGCATCGGGTGCCCATTCTCTTTTGTTTATTGGCAAGGGTCGCTCCTTTCCTGGCCCCGAATTTAAGGGCATCATCATTTCCGAGATTCTGCCCCCCTCCGACTACGATTTGAAACAAGGGGTCGCCATTCTTTCAAGCCCCGCTATCAAGCCGGCTATGGCAAAGATTCTTCCCTTCTTTGATGAAACACCGGTCATTTTTCCGCTGGGAATTCACACCCACGCCAGCGTTGATCCTTCGGCCAAACTCGGAAAGAACGTACGGATCGGAGCCCGCGCGGTCATTCAGGCCGACGTCATTTTGGGAGACCAAGTTTGGATTGGGTCTGGCGCGGTTATCGAGGCCAATGCGCAAATCGGAAACTCAACTCACATTCATTCGAACGTGGTGGTGGGCTACAATTGCACCATCGGCTCCCATTGTATTATCCATTCGGGTACGGTTTTAGGATCGGATGGATTTGGATTCGTTCAAAGCACCAAAGAGCCTCAACAAAAAATACCCCAAATCGGATCCGTTGTTGTTGGGGATCACGTCGAGTTCGGCGCCAACTGCGCCATAGATCGCGCAACCCTGGGCAACACCGTGATCGGCGAGGGCTGCAAGTTCGATAATTTTTGCCACGTTGCTCACAATTGCCAAATTGGAAAGCACGGACTTTTTGCCGGCGGATTTTTTATTTCTGGTTCAAGCTCCATCTCTGATTTTTTTACTTGCGGGGGCGACGTGGTTATTTCAGATCACGTGCATATTGCCCATCACGTCACCCTGGGCGGCCGATCGGCCGTCACCAAAGATATCACCCAGCCCGGCGCTTACACCGGATACCCTCTCGAGCCGATCAAAGAGGGACTTAAAACCATCGCGAACCTTCGCGAGCTCTCAACGATAAGAAAAAAAGTCAGTCAGATTATGAAACACCTAGGTCTTAAGGAGATTTAAAAATGAGTTACGAGTTTTACAAAATAGTGCATTTGATTTCATTGGCCTGTTTGCTTTTGGGTTGCGGACTGCTGATAGGTGCTTTTGTAGTGACCTCGGACTACAAAGGCCCGATTCGAAAAATGGGTTTTGCCATGCACGGGATTGGAATAACGCTCATGCTCGTGTCAGGTTTTGGACTTCTGGCGCGCCTGGGGTTGGTTGCTGGAATGCCCTCTTGGGTTTATGGAAAGCTTGTGATCTGGTTACTGCTGGGCGGAATCACCGTTTTAATAAAGCGAAAACCCCAGTGGCGTTTCCCCATTGTTGGGACGATCCTAGTTCTCGTAGGTATCGGTGCAAGTTTAGCTATTACGAAACCTTAAATTCGTTTGCAAACCAAAGCTTCCCAAGGTTCGGGCGTCGCTCCAAGCAAGGTCACCCGAACGGTGTTTTTAGCACCCAGATAGACCTGGCCTTCCACTTCGCCCAGGGTTGCCACTTTGCCTTGAACGACAACTTTACCTGACGCACATGAAGTCAGAGTTCCGTCTTCATTCTTGAATCCGGCGACACTCGCTTTACTGGAGACTTTGTCTTTATATCCACCGCTCATGATCAGATCGTACTGCACGAAGCCTTCACCCGGAATTTGGATAATCTCCAGCTGAAAAGCCGGAACTGTCATAAGTCCAGGACACGAGTACTTTCCGGCCAAATTTGGACAAACAGCAAAACTGACGCAGGGAATAACCATAAACCCACAAAAACTCAGAATAAATTTTTTCATTTTCTCTCCTGTTTTTAGGCTAACTAGTGTTGACGGATTTCGTACTGGAGCCACCGGCAATCCAACGGACCGTTGTAAACTTGAAACCGGCGAGTCGCTTTCATTTTAAATGCGCCCATAAAATCTTTATTCCCTGATAAAATCCAAGCATTCCAACCGTAAAATTCTTGCTTTAGGGTATGACTGAAGTCGCGATAAACATCTTTTAACAGCTCTTCGTCACCAAGCCGGACGGCATAGGGCGGATTAACCACCATCACGCCAACCGGCGCTGGTTTTTGCAGAGTGGCGATGGGCCCATGTTTGAACTCAATTAAATGATCGACCCCGGCCCGTTTGGCATTGGCTTTGGCCATGAAAATAACTTTGCGATCCACATCAAATCCATAGAATTTAACTTCGGGGTCGGCGACTTCTTTAGACATCGCTTCATCCAGGACCTCGTCCCAGGCCTGTTCGTCGAAGCCTTTCAGGCGCTGGAAAGCAAAACGATTGCGGAAAGTTCCCGGCGCCGTTTTGGTAACCATCAAAGCGGCCTCGATTAAAAAAGTTCCGGCACCGCACATTGGATCGACTAACGGAATTTTTTGATCCCAACGCATCAATCGCAAAAGACCGGCCGCTAAATTTTCTTTAATCGGAGCTTCTCCAGTTTCTTTGCGATACCCCCGTTGAAAAAGGGCATCTCCAGAAGTGTCCAAAGACACAATATATTTATTTTTGTTCCCGCGAACCCAAATACGCAGACCCGCATTCTCTTTGTCCACGTCGGGCCGCTCACCGAACTCGTCCCGAAACTGATCAACGATGGCATCTTTGACTTTTAAAGCAACGTAACGCTGATCGTGCATCATTGAATCTTTAACGACCGCATCCACAACCAAGGAACCATTCGGTTCGATGTATTTCGTAAAATCGTGGCCACGAATTTGATTGTACAGTTCTTCGGGTTGATAGGCTGTAAATTCCAGGAGTGGTTTCAAAACTCGGGAAGCGATCCGAGATTCCAAATTTACTTTGTAACAACCCTTCCAGTTGGATTCAAACTCGACACCGCTGGCGGTGCGAATTAGATTTTTGAATCCTAATTCCGTAAGCTCTTCAAAAAGGGGTTCAACCATTCCCTTGGGCGCGGTCGCGAAAAAAACTGCCATAGATCCTCCAGTGTGGTCGACCGCAAAGGCTAGCCGCCCGCACGGATGACCGGCGTTAAGTCCGAAAGATCCTGGGTTTATTATTAGACCTCAGTGTACCTGGGTCCCCCGCCGCCTTCCGGAACTGTCCAATCAATATTCTCGAACGGACACTTAATATCACAGGTTTTACAATGGATACAGTTTGTATAGTTGATCTGAAGATCTTTCCCACCATTTCCCTTGTCGACCATCTCGTACACATTGGCAGGGCAAAAAAGATTGCAGGGAGACTTGTATTGCGGTTCACAGACGGTGCGACAGATATCTGCGTTACCCAAAATCAAATGGTTTGGAGAATCTTCATCATGCATCGTCCCCGTCAGGTAAACAGAGGACAGTTTATCAAAAAATAGAACATTATCCGGTTTGGGCAATTGATTTTCGGGCCGTTTTTCACCTTCGGGTCCCCAAACTTCGTTTACTTTATGGGTAGTTTTTGCGTCCACGTGCTCGGTAACAATTTTTTCAGTGAGCCCGCGCCCCCCCGTTATTTCCTGCAGAGCCAAGCCAGGGAGCGATGCCAAGAGACCCTTGCTGAGCGTCTGATGGAAATTGCGAACTTTGTAGAGTTCTTTTCCGACAAAAGAATCTTTTATTTTAGCCTCGAAATCCGAGGTCGAACCCTGCAAAATCTCCAGGGCACTTTCGGCGGCCAGCATTCCCGACTTCAAAGCCAAATGAATGCCCTTAAGCTTTTTAACGTCAACCATACTGGCCGAGTCTCCGCAGACCATCCAACCATCGCCCTGAAGCTTGGGCATCGAAAAGTATCCACCGGCTGGCAGAGTTTTCCCTCCGTAAGCTACGACTTTCCCTCCCTTAAAAAAATTCTGCATCCAGGGATGAGTTTTTAAACGTTGCAGCTCGCGGTGTGGATCCAAGAGCGGATCTTTGGTATCTAGATAGGCGACCAGCCCCAAAGATATTTTGTCTCCGGGCATCGTGTAAATCCAAGTTCCGCCGATAGAATTTTTCAAGGGAAAGCCAGCCGTGTGAATCACCCGACCTGGCTTCACCGTACCCGGGGGCATCTGAATGATTTCTTTAACACCCTCTTCAAAAACTTCAGGATTCTTTCCGTCCCAAAGTTTTAACTTACGGGCGAGTTGTTTAAAAAGTGACCCGCGCGTGCCTTCGGTAAAAATCGTAACTTTCGCTTTAAGAATAAGGCCAGGCTCAAAATTACTTTTAGCCTTTCGATTTTTATCTAAGCCCTTATCCCCCGTCCGTACGCCAACGACACGGTCACCCTCATAAAGCACTTCCACAGCGGCAAATCCGGGAAAAATGTTAATACCCCGGGCCTCGCATTGGCTTGCCAACCACCGGTTAAACTTTGAAATCGAAATGATCCAATTACCTTTATTTTTAAACTGGGGCGGCGTGATCGGAAACTTGATCGCACTCTTTTGTGTCAAATAGTAAACGGCATCTTCCGTGACTTCGGCCTCGATGGGACAGTCCTTGGATTTATAATCAGGAATCAATTCCCGCAATGATTTGGGATTCATTACAGCACCAGAGAGTGAATGCGCTCCAATTTCTGCACCTTTTTCTAAAACCACAATCATGGGCTCGTTGATAGCCTTTAACTCGGGGTTCTCTTTAGCGCGCTCATTGTGCTTTTCGATCAAAACCGAGATTTGATAAGCGGCCGCCAGACCCGCGGAGCCTCCGCCCACGATGACAACATCGGCTTCCATGGTTTCCCGCGTGATCTGGGTGACCTCGTCATTTAATGGTTCGTTCATCGGGTTGTTCATAGCTTAGTCCACGTCATCTGTCGGAGGAGGTACATCTTCTTCCTCGGAAACAAATTTGCTTTTTAAAGCTGGCAGCTGAGCTTGAATCTTCAGGGGCTCTTCGTCCAGGCCGCCCGGATACATTTTTCGGCGGGCTTTGTCTCGCAAAGCCACCTCCTCCGAAGTCATGCCCGAATTAATCAAGGGCGACGACGAAGTCATTTGAGCTCCTGCAAATTGTGTCAGGAACAGACCCGAAAGCAGAATGAATTTTAAAGAAAAACGTTTCATGGAAAAAGGCTATCAAAGACGACGGTGAGCGGCCATTGGAATTTGCTTTCGTACCTTATTTATTTCTTCGCGCCGCATTTCAAAAGACAAGATTTGAAAACCTTCGCTGGCGCCTTCGACAAGGACTTTTCCCCAGGGATCTATTCCCAAGCTGTGGCCGTAGGTTTGGCGAATCCCTTCACCTCCTCGAACACTCCGGTGTTTGCCAGCTTGAGCCGAAGCTAAAATGTAACACTGAGACTCAATGGCTCTTGCACGCAAAAGAACTTCCCAGTGAGCTTGTCCGGTTGGCACTAAAAAGGCCGAGGGGACTAAAATTGCGTCCACCGGCGTTTTTGCATATTGCGAATAGAGTTCAGCAAACCTTAAAT
>JAYUPS010000009.1:0-2275 GCA_043759945.1 Bdellovibrio sp. | reverse complement strand
CCCTGCTCTTTCGGTTCGATTTCTGCGGGGCGCTGCTTCGAGTACTTTTTCGGAGTCATTTTTCCGGCCCGTCGCTCAAATTGAAGCAGGATTGGCGCTGCGTTCTTTGGCTTCCGCTTGTATGGATACGAGCGATGGCGTAATCAGCACGCTCCATACTTTGCAGTCCCTGAACCCAGTCCAATTTGAATTAGAATGGAACCCCAGCTCCCTCTCTCCGTTGGCTGTAGACTACCTCGATTCTCTCCACCTCCCCCACTGGCTACTTTGGGCCAGCGAACACGGAGACTACCAGCTTCTCGCCACTATTCCGGATCAGGCAATCGCAGAGGCGGAACGAAAAGTCCCCGGCCTGCATCGGATTGGGAGGGCTACTGTTTCCAGGCAGACTACTTTAAGAGTAAATGGAAAACCCGATCAATTCGTCGATCTCGACTTTCAGAAATCCTTGGTCTCGCATCATCAAGCTGATCTTCAGGTCGTGTTGAATCGACTGATTGATTACTGTCGGAATTTGGGACTGCCTTAGGTTCATCGTGAATTGATAGGGCAATGAAAGCATGTCTCCACTTGCAGCTGAAGGATGAATATTTCTGGCGCATCGGATATTTTGATAGGCACGTGGTCATTTTTACGGTAAAATTGACCACATGATCCCACGACTGATTTCGAAAAAAATCGAAAATTCCAAAAAAAGTGTTCTTCTTCTGGGCCCTCGTCAAACGGGTAAGTCGACTTTACTGGCGAACCTCAAGCCTGAACTGACAATCAATCTCGCACGGGAGAATGATTTTTTAAGATATTCAGCCAATATTGACTTATTTTCTGACCAAATTGAAAACAGTACCGCTCAAACCATTTTTGTCGACGAAATCCAACGCATTCCTGGTTTTCTAAATACTATCCAAGCCATAATAGACGAGTCAAAAAACAAGCGAGTGGTTCGATTTTTTTTATCAGGTTCAAGCGCTCGAAAACTCAAACGAGGTCAAGCCAACCTACTCCCCGGAAGAGTTTTTACCTACTCCATCGCCGGACTCTGTGCCCAAGAGGTCAACTACAAGATCGAGCTTGAGAGAGCTCTGCAATATGGGTTTTTGCCCGAGGCATTTACAGAAAAAGACCCCTCGTTCTGCGAGAAACTCCTCGAATCGTACGCTTCGACTTATTTGAAAGAGGAGATTCAGGCGGAAGCTTTGACTCGGGACATCCAAGGATTTACCCGATTTTTGATGACTCTGGCCGCAATCTCGGGACAGATTTTGGATTTTACTAAATTATCCAGTCGAGCGAAGGTCTCTCGAAGCACAAGTATTCGATTCGTCGAAATTTTAGAAGATACACTCATCGCCCAAAGAGTCACAAGCTTCGAACTTGCAGAATCAGCTGATACAGTTCAGCATAGCAAGCTCTATTTTTTTGATGTCGGCGTCTTGAATGGTCTCCTGAATAATTTTACAGCCTCGAACGATCGGAAAGGCATTCTATTCGAACATGTAATTTATTCCCAAATTCGAAACTCCGCTTTAGCGCTGGACCTTCCAATTGAGATTCAATACTTCCGAACCCGACATGGCATCGAAGTTGATTTCATTGTGAAGCTTCGCGGTAAATTTTGGGCCATCGAAGTTAAATCTGGAGATATTGATCAATCGGACCTCAAGGGCCTAGCTGCTTTCCGCAAATACTTCCCTGAAGTCCATCAATGCGTTGCCGTGGCTCCCAGAGAAAAAAAGCGCCAAAAAGACGGGATTCTTATCTGCGATTGGATGACCTTGCTTGTTGAAATGGGTTTGTGAGCGAATATCACGGGCCTATTCAATTCAGCCTTATAGCTGCATCCGAATTCACGCATCGCGCCATTCGTATAGAATTGAGTCCCAAGAGGCAGTCTAAGGCGAGTATGCTTTCACCGACATGATGCGCCATTCTGACTAGCGATAATAAGCCTTATCATCCGATTTACCGCGAATGAAAGCTTCTGCGTTATTTTTGAGGGGTGCTTTAGAAGAGTCGAAATCTAAGAATATCAGAAACTCGAACGAAACAAGAGAGGGAATTGATAGTCCCTTAGCTTCCCGAAATAACGAGCTGACTAATTTGGCAAGCTTGCGTGCCGTCTGATTTCAAGAAGACTTTGAAGAAGATCTTCCCTTTACCGACCTGGGTACTAAACTTGGAAAGAACCGTGGATGTAAGAGCTGAGGCAGGATTAGCCTGGGTAGCCGTGCTATCGGACGCCACCCACGCTGTGCCGTTCCAATAATACCAACTC
>JAYUPS010000008.1:0-5570 GCA_043759945.1 Bdellovibrio sp. | reverse complement strand
CCGACGAGCAGATGGGCATCGGCCACCCATTCCGATTTTGGGAAGCGATTTAAAAGATCTTTGGTTTCGTTCGTGGCCAATTGGAAGCGACCCATTTGGGCATAGGTTAAACTTGAGTGAAACAACACGCGATCCATATCGGTGTATTTTGGGAAACGATTTTTAATGGTCTCAAAGCATTTTACAGCTTCGTTGAGGGGCTTTTGACTGCTCTTCTGGCGAATGATGGGGGGCAAGAAACTTAAAGTTCGGTCGCTGGTTTTAGTCAGATTAAAAAATCGCGCACTTTTTGCCTGCTTCAGGTAAAGCTCCGACAAGCGCTCCCAAAGCGAAGCATCGTCGCCCGGAGTTGGACCCTGGCCTTTGCGTTTTTCGATGATGCGAATCAAGGCCTCGATGGCCTTGCCTTCAGAAATGCTCACCAAAGCCTCTTGCTCGACGGCTTCGGGGTTAACTCGCATATTGTCTTTTTCTGCGGCTCGAGCAGTGCCCAAGCTCAGGGAGCCCGTGGCAAAGAGAACCACTGAAAAGATTAGGCTTCCTGTTTTCATCATCATCGTCCCACCACGGTCGCCAGTTTCACTTTCGCAAAACCAGCCGCAGATATCGTCGTGAAGTAGGGCTCCAATTTTGCCATGTCCGCACTGGACTCGGCTTGCAAGAGCAAAGAATCATCCGTTAATGGCTCTTGAGTTGCAGATGGACCCGCGTTGGCGGCAACAGGCACTTTGGGAAGTTGGGCTGCCAATTTCTTAGCTTCGATGTTGGCTTCGATTTTAGTTAATTTTTCTTTGAGCGTTGTTAAAAGCGGGGCGATGATGTTTTTATTTTTAGGGTCCAAATCTCCGGGTTTTAAACTGCCGGATTCAAATTGCACAACCACTTGACCGTCGACACGGATGTCGTTTTTACCCACAAGCACTTGGGTGCTTCGGGTCGGGTTTACGAGTGAGCTCGACAGGGGCAATGTCATCCCGGACTCTGTATCGATGTGCACGTCCGAAGCCGCAAAGCTTTGCAGCAGGAACACAAGCAGCATCGTGAACATGTCCGTCATTGACGTAATATTCAGCGCAAAAAAGGGCGTGACCGTGCGCTTGCGGGCCTTGCGGTGGTATGTCATGAGGCCTCCGTTGTGGTCTCGAGCAAGACTTCAGGAAACATCCACGGCGTCGTTTTTGTTTCGTTGGACCCTTTGTCTTTGTAAGGGAACTCGGTTCCGGGAACTTTTGATTTGCGGGCTTCATCCATTAATTTCACGACGTCTTGATACGAGGTGCTCTTCGCGGTTCCGATCGAAATATGAAAAACTTCGGGGTGCTCTTTCTTAACTTCCATCAAAACCGCGTGGGTCCCATCAAAGTCGATGGCGCCCTCAGGTCTGGCCGGAACTTGTTTGGTGGTTGAACCCTTAGGACCTGAAATAACGACTTTGACTTCGTTTTTAACGGTGGTCACCAGACGGATTTGGGTTGGTTGTTTTTCGCTTTCCGCGATCACTTGTTTTAAAGCTCCGGGCAGGTCACTTTGAATTGTCATGATTTGAACAAAAGCTGACGAAATCAACATCACGGGCACAAGCTTCACCATCACCGCAAGGAGGGGCGCGAGATCAAGTTCGAACTCATGACTCTGATGTCTTTTTCGTACGTGTCTGTTTCTTCTCATATCAACCTCGTTCTTTTGTAGTTAGTGCGAAGAAGTCAGGAGCTCAGTCAGTTTTCCGCACTTCTCGGTCATTTCGTCCACCAAACCATTTTGGCGCGAAATCAAGAAGCTGTAGAAAACCATCGCCGGTATTGCCACGATTAGACCCAGTGCGGTCGTGTACATCGAAACTGAAATACCGTGGGCCAGGAGCGCTTGTTTTTGCGAGGGATCGGCCGCAGCAACGGCCGAAAACGAAAGAATCAACCCGTGAATGGTTCCGAGCAGTCCCATCAAGGTCGAAACGTTGGCGAGCATTGAGAGATAATGAGTTCTCGCCGTGAGCTGCGGGATTTGTTCAGAAAGCGCGATGTCTTGAGCTTGGAAGATCGTGTCGTCATCGCGATCTGCTTTTTCTAAAATTGTTTTAAAGGCCGCCGCCAGTGGCTTTGATTTCATGTCATTGCAAATCGTCAGAGCCTCTTCCGTTTTTCGCGTGGACACCAAAGAATGAATTTTTTGGTAAAGATCTTCGCCTTTCAGAGAGAACTGGTGAAACAAGGCATAGGCCCGTTCGCCGATCAGAGCAAAACTCGCCAAGCCGATCCCCAAAATAAACCAACCGACAATGCCCGAGTCATTCATAAACTGTAAAAACGCTGTCATAAAACCCTCCTAAGGTTTGCTAAAAATCTCAAAAACCAAGCTCTTCACTCTTTAAATATCGGTGGACTTGCTCTTAGTTTAGAACGTTCCACAGGAGCTTGAAACAAAGTCGGGAAGTACTTGATTTTGCTAGAGCTTTGGTCCGCTAAGCTCTAAAATGAGGCGGGGTAAATCCTTGATTGGACAGGGTATTTCCAATCTGAGACACAAAAAAATATATTTAGGGTGTGCGAATCATCGACAAAAATCTGAGCCTTAGTTGGACAGTAAAAAACACATTCCGAATTGCATCACACGCTGTGAAAAATCGGTGCAGCGACGTGCTCAAAGTTTTTTCAATTTTTGCAAGATTACTGTTTTGGAACAAGATTCAGTTGCATAAGATTAAGGGTCGAGTCCGTGCTTGGCAGCGCTAAACCGTCTGATTTTGAGAGCGGTCCCTGCAGTCCAAAGTCATTATCGTGAACCAGAGCAAGCATTTCCCGGGAAACGATCGCTAACCCTTCGATTTTTTCATGGTCAAATTTTTTGTCAAATTCCGGCAGTTTCCCCAGATCGACCAAAAGTTTTTTCTTGAGATTTTTTTTCTCAAATTCCGAAATAATAAATATTTTTTTCACAGCTTTTTTTCCGGTTTCGGAGTTCTGCTCGACCACCAAAACTTGTTCGCCGTCCGAAGCCAGGTCGCCAATTTTATCAACCTTGGGATTTTCCAAGGGATAAATAAAAACTTCGGACGTTTCTTTTTTGGGATCAAAAACCAGAAACGGAATTTCCAAGCCGCCTTTTTCAAGGGGACTCTGCAAAGCCGCTATGATTTTCCCTTGGTGAAAGGCGATCCCTTCAAAGCCACGATTCGCGCGTCGTTTTCCAAAAAGAGCCGGCAGAACATCAGGAACGGTGTCCTTGCCCCACATTTTTCGCAAGGCCTCGAGCTCTTGGGACAGGAACGAATCTTTTGGAACATAACGCTTCAAAATTTTTCCAGTCGCAGAAACTTTCAGCAGCGATGGCCGATACTCTTCGCACATCCAGAAATTACCCTCAGAGTCTTTCGTCAGGCCTTCGATATCCAGACCCTCCAAACCGCGGGGCAATTCATTACCGAGCGTGTCCGAAGGCAATTCGTCTTTTGCCGTGTTGGGCCGGCCATGAACGGCTTCGCCCCGGGGTGTGGTCAAAGAAATGCGTTTGGTAATTCTTAAAGCATAGTCTGCGGGGTCGGCCTCTAAAAAAATAATTTCAGGGTTAAAATCAGGCATTAAAAAAGGGCGTTTTTCTGTGCCTTGAAAGTCGGTGGCCTCGGTGTTGGGACCACGGTCCGTTACTGTGACATATCTAAATGCCCCTGTGGATGAAAGACCCTCGTAAAGAAGACCCGAGAATCCACCCGAGATGACCTTTTGCTTTTGCCGGGATTCCCCAATCACCGAAGGATTCTTCAAAGTAAAGATTTGATAAGGAAGTCGGCTCATCGTCATCAAAGCACAACTAGCGAGCAACAACAGTGCGGTCAACAAAACCATGCGGGGAAAATTCATGCTGTGGTTTTACCAAGTGATCCAAAATATTGCACTAGAGAAAAAAGTAAGCCACTGGTGCAAGTACCGCAATCACCATGGCGGCAACAACCATGCAAAGTTTAAAAAATAAACCCGACGGATTGCCCGAGCGAGAGGCTTCCAAATCGTCGCTCAATTTAAAAACAAGCGGGATTAAAATAAAAGTGACCAAGGTCGAAGAGCCTGCGGCCGCCGCCGCCGGAATTAATTCCGGCACCGGTTGAATTAAGAGAATTCCAAAAAAGCAGACGAAAAATTGAATGATGGAAATGATCACGCGGGATCGCAGCGTTAGGCCCATGGACAAAACCTCGGTTTCTAACCCGCATCTGTCCACAGATTTTCCGTTGGCTCAAGTGGCGAAGCGTAAAATTACGGATTGCAAGGAGCTGACGTTTGTACCGACGTTTGAACCGAAGTTTCTAAAGTCACTTTGGACTGCAGGTAATTGATGCCTATGCCCGAATATTTTAGGGTCCGCATCAAAGTTTCTTTAACTTCATTCATAGCTTTGATGGCCCGCGAAGTTTTGACCGGTTTGCCCTGATCAATCACTTCGACGTCTTCCATAGCAATGTCGGCGAGATAGTTTCCGTGCACAACCAAGGCATCGCCATCCCGCTGGAAAGCCTGCAAAAAATTGGCGGGAAAGACAATGGCCGCGACGGCTTGCACTTCTTCTTTGGTGGCTTGCGTATAGCCGTCTGGAATCGGATCAACGGGAGAGTAATTTGTCATTCGCAGGTGAACCAGTGCTTCGTGCCCGTCCGCTGTGCAAGCCTTGAAATCGACATCAAAAGATCCGGTGTCAGCTTGGACGGGATCAAAAGTGTCGGCAGAAGCGACTGTTGTAGAGAGAACAGTCGAGAGCAGAATCGTCATGGTGGCGGTTGCCAATTTAGTCATTTTCATAGTGAATCCCCTTTGGTTAAGGGCTTAGACCCGGTTTGCCCGATAAAACCAACCTTTTTTAAGCACTTTTGGTAAAAAAACCGGGATCTCTATTAGTTTTACTTATCGCGTTTAAAACGCCTTTAGCTTTTTCTTAACCTTCGACCAAAGAATTTCTTTTTGGCCTAAGGGCAGAGCGCAAAACGCCACTTGCGAAAGACCCGAATCTTTAATCATCACCTCGAAGCGTTTCTGAAATTTGATATTGGCTAAGCGCAGGGCTTTTTCTGGATCCAGTTTCAGATGACGCGCCCATTGAGCGCTGGCAAATAAAAAATCGCCGAATTCTTCTTCCAGGCGCAGGGGATCTGCGCCCTGTTCAATAACCTCGAAGATTTCTTTCCTTTCTTCCTCGACTTTGGCAAAGACTTGGTCGGAATTATCCCAATCAAATTTCCACTCTTGGCTCTGTTCTCCAATTTTCAGGGCGGCGGTTAGTGCGGGGTCGTTTTTTTCTTTAATTGACATGCCTTCGGCTTAGCATGAGACACCGAAACGATGAAAGATCTTCTTTTGGTTAACAATTCGAAAGTGCGGATGCCGCGCACTTTTTTAAAATTGACGGTGCAAAGAATAGCGCGCGCACTGAAAAAACGGAAAATCAAGCTGCCGAAAGTGAGTCTGGTTATCGTCTTTTTAGATCCGTCCCCCGCCAAAAAGATTAATTTTGAATTCCGCCGGCGAAATTACGCGACCGACATTTTGAGCTTTTCAAACCCCGAGGGTCTGGGTGAACTTTTAATT
>JAYUPS010000007.1:0-2276 GCA_043759945.1 Bdellovibrio sp. | reverse complement strand
ACTCTGAAAAAGTTGATTTTAAAAATCATAAATTAGGACATTTAATTTTGGTCACCGCCATGAGTCCCACACCCCAGGGCGAAGGCAAAACAACAACGACCGTGGGCTTGGGCGATGCGCTGGCTCGACTAAAGCAAAAATCATTGATCTGCCTGAGGCAGCCGAGCATGGGACCCTGTTTCGGAGTCAAGGGCGGCGCCACGGGGGGCGGAAAAGCCATGCTCACCCCGATGGACCAAATCAATTTGAATTTCACCGGGGACTTTCACGCCATCACGAGCGCGCACAATCTGCTGTCCGCGATGATCGACAATCATATTCACTGGGGAAACGAATTAAAAATTGATGCCCGCAGAATCACTTGGAAACGAGTTCTGGATATGAACGACCGCGCCCTCCGGAACATCACGCAAAGCCTGGGCGGCGCCGGAAACGGATTCCCGCGAGAGGACGGTTTTGATATCACGGTCGCAAGCGAAGTGATGGCGATTTTTTGTCTGTCCAAAAATCTGCAAGACCTGCAACAGAACTTGGGAAAAATCGTGATTGGTTTATCGACGGATAAAAAGTCGATCACCGCCAAAGACCTTAAGGCTCACGGCGCGATGGCAGCAATTTTAAAACAGGCCATTCTTCCCAACGTCGTGCAGACCCTTGAGGGAAATCCGGTCCTGGTTCACGGGGGGCCGTTTGCCAACATTGCTCATGGGTGCAACTCGGTGATCGCCACAAAAACGGCGCTGGCCCTGGCTGATTTTGTGGTGACCGAAGCCGGTTTTGGAGCGGACCTGGGCGCCGAGAAGTTTTTAAATATCAAATGCCGCCAAGCCGGAATCTGGCCGAGCTGCGCGGTTTTGGTGGCGACCGTCCGAGGCATTCGACATCATGGACAAGGACAAGAGAAACCCTTAGAATATGGTATGAGCAACATCCGACGCCACGTCGATAATTTACGAAAATTTAATCTGCCCCTCGTGGTCGCCATCAATCGCTACACCCAAGACACTCCGGAAGAACTTCAATTCGTGATGGATTACTGCAAAAAAGAGTTTGAAGTCCCCGCCGTGGTGAACAGCTCGTGGGCCGAGGGATCCTTGGGCTCCGTGGAGTTGGGAGAGACTGTTTTAAGTCTTTGCAAAGAATCAAAAACAGCGGACAAACCGCGGGCTCAGTACTTGTACCCCCTGGACATTTCTCTGTTTGATAAAATTAAAACTATTGCGCAACAGATGTATTACGCAAAAGACGTCGACGCCGACACCCAAGTGATGACGAAACTCTCTCAGTTCGAGGCCATGGGTTATGGTCATCTTCCGGTTTGCATCGCAAAAACTCAATACAGCTTTTCAACGGATCCAAAAAAGTTGGGCGCGGCCACCAATCATGTTTTGAAAATCCGCGAAGTTCGTTTGAACGCTGGAGCTGGTTTTGTGGTCGTTATCTGTGGAGATTTAATGACAATGCCCGGGCTGCCCCGCACTCCCTCGGCGGAATCTATCTTTGTTAATCCCGACGGAGAAATTCAGGGACTTTTCTAATTCGCTTTCGGGGAAATATGACCCGACAAAATTATTTTTTTGTCTTAGATCCACTATGAAAGGCGATAAAACCCAGCCGCGCAGGGCACTTTGATTGCAATCCTTTCTTTCCGTCACATCGGTAAGAAAGGACTTTTTCTATGAACACCAAAAAAATCTTGATCGTCGCAGCCCTATTTTTGGCTCCCTTGGGATTGGCGTCGTTAGCTAGCGAAGCTTTGCCAACAGCCCAGAGCCAAGCGCGGGGCTCAACCTCAGACAATCTGACAACCCGTCAAGCGCGCCAGCGTTTGGTCAACGACACCAGTCTTTCGGTGGCCAGTCGAAACGTGACCATCGTGACACTTGATCGGAAAATGACTTTGCAGGGTATGGTGCCCACCCAGTCTGAGAAGAATCGCGTTTTTGAACTCGCTAAAAGCGTTTCGCCGGATGTGGAAGTGGTCGATCAGATGACCGTAGCCAAGGAGGATTTATGATTTATCAAGACGACAAAGGACACAACTCGATATTCGGAATTTTCGAATCTCGCATTGATCTCGAGAATTGCGTGGACCGGCTAAAGACCGCAGGCTTTAACAACACGGATATTTCAGCCCTTTTGCCAGATTCGCACGGCAGTCAAAATTTTGCCCACGAGAAAGGGACCAAAGCCCCCGAGGGCGCAAGCACGGGCGCCACAGGCGGTTTGGCGGTCGGCGGAATTATCGGTTGGCTGGCCGGCGTTGGAGCACTGGC
>JAYUPS010000006.1:0-5578 GCA_043759945.1 Bdellovibrio sp. | reverse complement strand
TTGGCTTTCCGAGGTGATGCTCCAACAAACCACGGTGACCGCGGTAATCCCTTATTACGAACGTTTTTTAAAAAGTCTCCCCACGCTTAAACACTTGGCCGAGGCTCCCCTGGAACGCGTTTACGAATTGTGGGCGGGACTGGGGTACTACTCGCGAGCGCGCAACTTGCACGCGGCTTCTCGAGTTTTAATTACAACGGGATTCCCTAGAACTTTCCAAGAGCTGATTGAGCTCCCCGGTTTTGGTCCCTACACCGCTCGCGCTGTGGCTTCGATTGCTTTCAATCAGAACGTCGGCGTTTTGGATGGCAATGTGATCCGCATTCTTTCCCGGGTATTGGGTGTCCCTTTCCAGTGGTGGATGACCAAAGACCGCGCGACCTTGCAAAAATTTTCTGACGAAATGAATCAAATCGGTATTTCAAGTGAAACCAACCAAGCCCTAATGGAGTTGGGCGCCATGATCTGCTCGCCCAAAAAACCCCAATGTCTTTTTTGTCCCTGGATGAAAGTTTGTGTCGCTCGTCTTGAGGGGAAAATCGAAAAACTTCCGTTACCGAAACCCCGAAAGAAATCCGAAGTTTGGATTTGGCAACCGCAAATTCTGCGTCGGGGCCAGACGATAGGACTGGTAAAGAATGATTATGCTCCGTTTTTAAAGAATCAATGGATCTTTCCTGGATCCGTCGAGACGACCAGCCTGAGACCCAAAGAATTTGATCTTAAGCACTTCATCACTCATCATGATATCTACGTACGAGTGAACAAATCCCACCGGCAAGGC
The DNA here is from genome assembly GCA_043759945.1 of Bdellovibrio sp. Taxonomy (GTDB): domain Bacteria; phylum Bdellovibrionota; class Bdellovibrionia; order Bdellovibrionales; family Bdellovibrionaceae; genus JAYUPS01. The sequence goes on along the minus strand of JAYUPS010000006.1, from coordinate 4,794 downwards.
AAAAGTAAATGTCCCGTCAAAAGGCAGCTCAAATGGATTCCCGAAGACCAAATTCCAAAATGGAATCCCTCGTCTTTGCTACAAAAAGTTTTAAGGTCGGATCCTTAGTTCTTCTAGCGTTTCTTTCCGGCTGTTCTTCGACGGAAAAAACAGAACTTGCAAACGCTCCCGCTGAAACCAAAAAAGAAACAAAAGAAGTCAAAGAAATCAAAGAAGAGGCCATCGGAAAACCGACGGAATGGTCCAAAGCGCTTACAAAAATCGGAAAAAACGAAAAGCCCAGTTTCTCCAATGACGGAAAACGAATGCTTTTTATTTCACGCGAGCGCCCCGCTCACAAACATCGCCAACTTTACGAAATGATCTTAGAGACAAAACAAGAGCGTCGCTTAACTTACCAAGACGGTGAAGTTTTCGAGGGCACCGTCAGTCCGGACGATCAATCCATATTCTACACGTCGACCACTGACGAAATTAAAGAACGTCCGATTCTTTTTTATCCCGAGCTGAAGTCAGAACCCTTTCCCATGACCGAGATTTATCGCATCAAACCCAAAGAGGATTTGCACGAGCGTTGGACTCAGCGGCCGGGCTTCGATGGTTTTATTCACGCGCACAACGAACCCGGCAAAGGCCTTTCGATCACGCAGAGCCGCTGGATTGGTTCGGACCTTCAACTCTATCGCAGTTACGGGCAGAAACCTGGTTTCGAAGATGTGGGACAAAAAAAATCAGGCCAATGGATTCACTCGTTCACAACCCATGGCAAAAAACCCTGGAAAGCTTGGGTTCAGGAGCATTCCATTTCTGGGGCGACCGCAATTGTTTTTCAAAAACCGGGTACTGGCAAAGAAGTCATCGATCTGCCCACTTACGAAGTCCGGGATCTGCAATTTGTTAATTCGGCGGCAACCACGGCAGGATCACCGGACATGGTGGAGATCATCTACACAGGCAAACCTGAAAAGATCGGACCTCGAAAAGCTTTCTGGCTCAATATCTCAGCGAAATGCCAATCACAGTTCCTAAGATCCCAAAGTGATGTGGTCAGCCTGCAAGCTTCTCCGGACGGAAAAAACTTGGCATGGACCTTATCCGAGGGAAACGAATCACAGATTTTTATGGGATTGTTAGACAAGGGCCCACTCAGCTGCGAGCCCTTGCAAAGAAACGAAGAAAAATCTGTTGCCGCTAATCCAGAATAAATTCGGGAATTAAAATACTCATCTGTTTATCATTCAAAAGATCACTCGAGACCGTCGCATTGTTTGGCATCAACACCATGAGCGGCTGTTCACCCTGACCCTTGGTGAATTTTACGTCGGCGGTCTGGCCCCCACTGAGCATTAAAGACTCTGGCAAACCTTGAAAAGATTGCGATGCTTCTTGCGTCGAGATCGGCATCCACTCTTTGTCGTTTTTCATAAAATAGTCATCCATAACAGCTTGATCGTCCCCGCCGGCATCGAGCGCAGCAATCTTCACTGACAAATTGCCCGAGGCTGTCCGCGCTACAGCGTCGACCAGAACCTCAACAACCTGAAAGGTCGAATGAACACGAGGTGCCAATGGCAACGCCTGCAGAACCGCCGGTTTGTAGTCGATATCTACTCGCGCGCCTTGTCCCTTGGAAAGAACCTCGGCCGCTAAACGGATCTCTCGCATTTTTTTAAAGTTTAAGAGCAAACTTGCGTAGGGCTGAGACGTCGGACTTTCCAGGCCTTCAATGTTATTTACAGCGACGGCTCCCAGTTCTTGATCGGGCTCACCATCCATATTGCCGTCAATCAAAATGCTCAATTCACAGTAGCTAAACGTCGTTAAGGGCTCGAAAAACTTACCGACAATTTGAAGAACTTTTCGGGATTTGTCTTCCACCATTTTTGTAACAACTCGGTGACCAACGGCTTGCAGATCGCAAAATTGACGATCCGAACTGTCCGGTTCGGTTGTCGGTTTGCGATCATCGTAGCCCAACAGATTAAACAGTAAAAACTCACCGGCATTTTTGCCCAGGTTTTTAATATTCAAAACAGAAATTGATCCCTCGGCGCCTACAGAGCTGTCCGAAGAAACTTTCAAAGACGCCGGTGCCAGGTTTGAAATCTTACGTACCACAGCTAAAACTGGGATTCGGTAAACTTCCTCTCCTGAATTTGCTCCAACTTTTTTCAACAGAACCCAACCGCTCATCTCTTGCAGATCCGACTTCATGGTGCTTGCATCCACCGTAAACTCGACATCCAGTTCCGAAGTTGCGTTCGCATCTAGTTTTACCCCCGAAATTGGCTTCAACTTTAAATTGCCCTCGTGAGAAAGGTAGGAAACTTCAAGATCCAAAATATCGGCCTTCAAATTTTTGATATTTAATTTTCGGCTCAATATTTTACGTCCCTGAATTTGCACCCGACCCAGAGAAAAGGCTTCAGGGTAAGTCACGATCGGTGAAGTCACAGCACGATCCACTTGAACGCGGCCCGCACCCTGACGGCTGATGGGCTCTTTCAATGGAACCGAACGACCCATCACGATAGATTTTAACTCCTGGGGCGACAAAGTTGGGAACGCCTGGCGCATCAGGGCCAAAACACCTGCCATGTGAGGGGAAGCCATTGAGGTTCCCGACATTCGGACCGGCAAATTTCCCTTACCCATCGCAGTCGATAGGATATTTTTACCGGGAGCAGAAATTTCCGGCTTCAAAACGCTGTCACCACCGCGCGGACCCTTGGAAGAAAAATCAACGATCGTGTCCGCCAGCTCCGGACGGTCAATTTTTTCTGGGGTCGAGAAATCCACGATCACATCTTCAGGCGTTGCAACGATGACTTTGATATTATTGCCAAGAGCTTGCTTAATCATCACCGCGGGAATTGGGTAAGAACCTTCCCCGCCCATGGCGATCGGTTCGCCCTCGGCGTTGTTCACGACCACCACGCCCAAAGCACCGGCCGTAAAGGCCCGACGAACTTTTTCAGCAAAGGGCACAATTCCGCGATCAATCAATGCAATATGGCCTGCCACGGCGGCCACTTGCTCAGGCGTTAGATCTTTGTCGGCCAAACCGACATAAACAAGTTTTCCTTTGAGTGGCGGAATTTCTTTAATCGGCTTTCCGACGGTGCCTTCGACACGTTCGGTGAGCTTCCGACCCAGAGTCGCAGATTCAAACGCCACGGCGCCAAAATAAATATTCACATTCGAATTGTCAACGGACGCCGCAACCGAAATAGCTTCGTCATTCACTCCGGGAGAACCCGCGATGTAATCAAAGTTCCCCGCATTGCCGGCCGCCATGGCCACCGCAATTCCTGCGCGATCAACGCGAGTTAAAACTTCACGGTAAAAGCCCCGCGCCGAACCGAAATCAGAGCCCAGGCTTAGATTTAAAACATCCAGACGATCCGAAAGATCGCCATCCTGATTGGGATCAAGAGAGTACTCCATCGCTGCGATAACGACCGAGTCCGAAGTCGACCCATCGGCCCCGAAAACTTTAATTGAGAAAAGATCCGCCGCAGGAGCCACGCCCGAGTAGCTGTAGACGCCATCTCCGATGCCAGAAATGGATCCGGCAACGTGCGTTCCGTGCCCACCCTCATCGATGGGATTGTCATCCGGAAGTGGAATTCGACGAGCCTCGTCGGCGCTGGCCGAGTCAAAGACCGTTCCAACGAGATCTATCCCGCCGACAACTTTTTTGTTCGGATAAACTGAAGAGGTCTTCGATGGATCGACCGCTTTAAATGCGGCCTCGGTTCCTTCGCCGGCCATCATAGAGTGTGTGAAGTCGATACCCGAATCAATCACCCCAACGCGGATGCCCTGACCAAGCAAACTAACTTCTTGCCCGTTTTGATCTTTAACCTTGATCTGATGGGCCTTGTCGGCGCCGATCAATTGTATCGGAGTTGGTCCGTCGAGCTTCTCGGGGATTGAAACTTCCGTGTCCATCGGTTTTGGTGCCGAAAACAACTGGACCGGAGCAACTGAGACAACCCCCGGCAGATTTTGAAGAATCTCGACACTTTTTGTTGGGACCACCACCGCAAGACCGTTCATTGTCATTGCGTACCGGTAGATAACCTTAAATTCGGGAACTTGGGCCGTCGCAGCAGTGATGTAAGCTTCTTGTTCTGCCAGGAGCAAAGTTCTTTGCTCGGGGTTCACTTTTAATTTTCCATTTTCTTCGGCTGCCGTATCGACAAGTGCCGGAGTTTTTAATTTGACGATCATGAACGTTTGATTCGGTGTCGAAGGCCGGTTGGAAATTAGCTCTTCACCCGAAAATAAACTCGTGAATGCGTTTTGGGTCACCCCGCAACCCGCTCCCAGTGAGAAAATACTGATGACGATCAGCTGCAAAAACGGTTGTGTAAGCTGAAGACGATTTTTCATACCCCGACCCCCAAATTTCTGGTACGTTGTGCTGACAGAGTTAGCTATCAGCGAAGTTGCGGGACCCTAACGTTTTAAAAAGCAGATGTAAAATAAATCTGGGTTATTCACAGTATAAAGTTTAGAATTTTTGTGCAGTCGAGGGGGGCCGAATGATTCAAAATAAACTTATCCTTTTTTTTATCTTTGCTCTTGCCTATCCTATCTCGGTGTTATCTGCACCTTTTCCTGGAACATCTGGCTCTTGGCTCACCCGGCCTCAATCCGGGCTTTTCTGGGCCACGCGCGGATTTACCATGGGCACCGAAGGAACGGGTTGGATCATGGAACAAGAAGAGTTGAGCAAAGAAAGCATTAAAAACACAAAAAATCCGCTCGAAGAGGCCCATTACACGC
>JAYUPS010000005.1:0-2280 GCA_043759945.1 Bdellovibrio sp. | reverse complement strand
TCTCGCGGTAATCACCGCGAGCAACGGTTCGTTTGATAAGACTCGTTGCCTGCTCGGCGGCTTGCCGTTTTAAAATAAAATTCGATAAAATCGCCAGTGACACAAGAACGAGAAGACCGATGCCATAAATAACGTAGAGCTTTCGTTCGAGTAGTTTAAGTTGTTCTTTGAGTTCAATATTGTTTTTCACAGGGTCATCCTAAAAAATGAGGTCTTCGCGTGACCTGTGATTGTGTTATTGTTTGTCCGAAAAAATCAGAGAGCCAGTTTAGCGTGATAGGATCGGGGCTTTCAAAAAGAGAATTTAAATCGCCCCTCGCCTGGGGCGCTGCTCGATAAGCGTAAAGCGGAGCCGTTTTGATTTCTTCATAGGGACATGAAAGTGCCTGAACGTGACTCGGAAATAAATCCCGCCCACCGTTTAAATTGAGTTCGCTTGGTTCTGACGGAAAGAGGCGGCCTAGACTTTTCCAGTAATCAACATCTCGCGCGAGCTTTTGGCGATCAGATGAAGTCGGATTTTTAATTCGTAAAAATTCATGTTCGGTCAGCGTCTTGTTTTCACCCAGAATGTGGAGAGCGGCGGTGCCTCGCAGGCACTCGAAAAAAGCACTTTGAATCGCCTGATCCGTTTCATTTTTTGCAGACAGACCAATGACACCACCCCAAGAAGGTATCGCGGCAAGGCCGGTGGCGATACAAACAAAAGTCGGAAGTCCATTTTTGTTCGTGGTCGAATAAAATCCAATTTCGGTTTTGAATGAACTAAGTTTTTCGAAAGCTCCTGGGTACTGTGCTTTTAGATGAGACCAGTGGGACTCATGAAGTCGCGCAAATGGTGTCTCGGTGAAAAAGTGACCAAAGAAAGCGGCGCGCTCATTGAGTTCAAGCCGGGAATTAGTTTTCGCCGCCACATCAAGAGTATGCGCGGCAACTCCCGTGCTGTGAATATTATTGCCGCCCGAATAGGCTCGCTCCAGCGCCTCGGCACTTGCCTTGATGATGGCGCCATTTTCGCTTGTGTCTGTCCCACGGCCAATAAAAGATCGGCCACCTATTTCGACTGAAATCTGTAGGTCGTAGAAATTTTTAAGTCCCCAATCATGAAACCAATTAAACTGCGTGAGCTGCAAATTCAGATTGCCGGAATGATCGAGGAGCCATGATTTTAATCTTTCCGAATTAGCCATAGGGGATTATTCGCATAGAGTTGTGAAAGACCAATTCTCCAGGGCTTCTTTGCAAGGGCGGCGTAAGGCGCAACCAAAAGCGGAACAATAATAGGTTCACTGAGAGCCGTATCATGCAAGAGCCTGAGTTGCTTGAGTCGCTCTGGCTTCTCGAGAGTATCCATGTATTTTCTTATCCAGGCCGTTTTGCCTTCCTTACTGAGTCCAAAATATCCAGCGTTGAGCGAGTAAGAAATAAGTCCGATGTCCTCTAAGAATCCTGTGTCGGGTCCCGCAATAAACATATGCGGCATTTCATCGTCGTGCTCATACTTTGTGAACTCAGGTCCGTTTGTGGCTTCAGATACTTCAACTGTGGGAAGTGATTCCTTGATGGCTTCGACGAATTTTGAAATATCGCCGAGCCTGATGAGTGTCATCTTGAGTGGTTTTTGCGGTAGTGATTTTGATTCCTTAAAATCTTTTGAGATCGCGGCCATTCGCGTGTCCTCTACGGCACCTTCACCAAATGCTGGAAAAAACTGCTTTGATTCCTCATAGCCATTAAGATTTTTGAATTTAGCGACAATTGATTGGCGAACCTTTTCACCAATGGCAAATCGCTCGGAACTTGAAAGTTCCCGGCGCCCTCTGGCCGAAAACGCCAAGACAAACGATCGTATGTTCATCGTCACGTGCAACGTTGAGTCGCTCGCTGATCGGCTTAATGCAATAACGTCATCGGCCCGAGCTGCATCAATCGTAGTAATGAAATCAACGCGATCATTTTTGAAGTCTTCAAGCGAGCCCTGCGGGTTCTTTGGATCACTCGGCACCAATCGAATCACTTGCGCCATTGACGGCGAATAGTGATAGTGATTCGGGTTAGCTCGCAATTCGATGTTGCCGTTGGGATCATCTTTAGCGACATAGTACGGGCCAGATGTATTTCTGAAATCAATGATGGTCAGAGTTTTTGGATCAACGGATGACTTTGGAATGATGGCAAAATCAATCGCAGCCAGCATCGGCAGCAAAAATGTTTTTCCGGCAGTAGTGGTTTTTAAAATCAGCTCGTTCTTAATTTTATCAATATGGATTCCGTCACAAG
>JAYUPS010000004.1:0-2283 GCA_043759945.1 Bdellovibrio sp. | reverse complement strand
CTCATGAAAAAGATCAGTCTGAGCTTAAAGAAATGTCTGCTTCAACTTTTTGGAATGATTGCCGTGATTGTGGCGGTGATGGTGGTTTTTAAAACTATCGAGCCGGTCCGTGTCGCTGCGCTCGTCGCGGGTTCTTTGTTTTTGGTAACGAGCCTAGCGCTCATTTATTCCGAAGAAAAATGGGGCCGAAAATCACGGTCTCTCGCGCTGTGGACGAGTGTTCTGTTCTTAGCGGTCTTTGTAGTGCCTATTTTTGGAATCCGGATTTTATTCTGGGAGCAAGACTTCAAGGAGCTTACGATTTTTAGCGTGCGGGCTCAGGCCCTGCACGAATTGTCATCGCGTTGCTATCTTTTGTTGATGGGAATGGTAATTTACGAGGGCTTGCGCCCTCATTTGCCAGGAAGAAAGCTGAAGGGACCCTCAGCTTTTAAAAACTAAAATTCGAAAGGAACAGGAGAAATAGCTTCGGGACGATGGCTCGTATCGTAAGCGTCAGCACCTGTAGGGAGGAGCGCCAAGTTGCGGGCTTTTTTTACCGCCGCAGCGACTTGTTTTTGTTGAGAGATACTTAATTTAGAGATGCGGGCTGGTGTAATTTTGCCGCCATCGCTAATAAATCGACCTAAATTCACCGGATCCTTGTAATCGAAGTGATAGTCGCCGCTAAACTCTTGTCTGTATTTACCTTTTCCGGTTTTTTTCATGATCCAATTGCCTTCCTGTTGAAGAAGCTGGGTATACGATAAAATCTGGTTGCCAACAAGAATCTTTTTTCCTATATGTGTCAGTTCTGAAATTATAGCTACAGTCGTAATGAGAACAGATTAGAAAAAGATCGGAAAAGGACCTATGAGCCGCTGTGAATTGACCGGAAAAAGCCCAGTAATCAAGAACTTAGTAAGTCACTCAAACATGAAAACCAAGTCGGTTGCTCAGCCCAACGTTCAAAGCAAACGTCTTTACAGCAAAACTCTGGATCAATTGGTTCGTCTGCAAGTGGCTGCAAGCGCTATCCGCGACATGGAACACATGGGTGGATTTGATGTTTTTATCTTGAGCCAGAAAACGGGCAAACTGTCCCCCCGCGCCCTCGAAGTTCAAGGCCGCATCCGTCGTCAAATGAAAGCTAAAAAAACCAAGGCAAAGGCATAATTTATGAAATTAAAAATCCGAAAAGGCGCAACGGTTCAAGTCATTGCCGGCGCTGACAAAGGTAAAAAAGGCAAAGTAATCGAAGTGAACCAAGCGGTTCTTCTGGTTAAAGTCGAAGGCGTTAAGATCGAAACACATTTCGATAAAAAAGAGGGTCTAAAAAAGCTCGAAGGCTTTATCGACTATTCGAATGTCCGTTTATTAGAAGCCGCAGCTGCTAAAACTGGGAAAAAAGCTTCGAAGACAAAACCCGCGTCTAAAAACGCCTAGTTCTCTAGGCTTTCCGACTGATTAGATATTGATCTTTTCCCTTTAGTTTAGGAGCCTGTCGTCGCGAGGAGGGCTCCGATGCTTTATACATTTCTCTTTTCAATTTTGATTTCAATCTCGACCATGGCGCAAGAATCTGAGACGCCAGAGTTTGCGCCAACGCCCATCGAAGTTGCGGGTGCCGAAGTCGTTTTTCCGACCAAGCAGGAGCTGGAAATTAAATCTCTCTATTGGATGTGTCGAGCTTCTAGTTTGGTTCGAACCATCAAGGTCGAAATGAATAGCGGGTCCTGCAAAACCATTTACAACAAAGACGGAGTAGATCGGGACTCGGGCCAATCGAAAGAAATCTCCCATTGCTTCGCAGTTTTTAAAAACATTAAAAGAAATCTCGAATCCAATAGGTGGAGTTGCAAAGACATTAGCAATGCCCCTGTCGTCGCTAATGACTAGTGCAAGCCCGGCTCTGCAAGTTCATTTGCTACAGCTGAATTCCACAGACGATGTTCGATCCAACTGGTCTAGAATTTTTGGTCTGCTGGAATTGATCGACAGAAATTCGGAAACCCAGTTTATTTCACTCCCAGAAAACGCGCTTTACTTGCGAATCACCGAGGGTGAGTCAATTCCGGGTTTTGATTTGACCGAAGATATTTGGACCGAGATTGCCGGCGTAGCCAAATCGAAGAACTTTGTTCTGCACTTTGGGTCTGTGCCCCTCAAAATAAAGGACCGCCTTTCAAACGCGACTGTGATTATTACCCCGGATGGGAAAATAGTTTCGCCCTATGCCAAAATCCACCTGTTTGACATCCAGCTGGATCAGCAAGTCGCCATCCGAGAATCCGATGCTTTTAT
>JAYUPS010000003.1:0-5599 GCA_043759945.1 Bdellovibrio sp. | reverse complement strand
AGGTTCTGACAAAGTGGATCTTAAGAAACTGGAAGAAAAATATTGGGGCGCCAAAGACGCGGACTACAATGTCGTGCAGAATCGGGCTTATCCCAAGGCCGCCCGCCCCTATTTGAGCTTGTCGTATGGTCCCCTGATGAATGATTTGTACTCGACCGGCCGGATGACAAATTTGGCGGTGGGATATTTTATGTCCGAGCGTTACGGTTTTGAATTTTCCTATGAAAAGGGAAATCTGGTCGATAACGACGGAGTTACCAAATACCGAGATCAGTTCGGGGTGCAAGTTGATTACAATCAGTTCGTTGCCAGCAAAGACCTGAGTTTCATTTTTGTTCCCTTGTACGCCAAAATGAGTTTTTTAGATCGCGCCATTTTCTATTTCGACATGCAGATTGCCGCGGGTATCGGATCGACGGACTATGTGATTCGTCGGGACATCGGTGACGAGGCTAAATCAGGAATCAATTTCCATTTGGATGTCTCCCAGCAGATTTTCTTTCATCAAAATTTTGCGTTCCGTTTGGACGTAAAAAACAAGTGGTACAAACAAGAACGACAGAAATTTAAACCCGACGCTCAAGGTTCCCGGGTGCTTTCGGACATTCAAAATCAAGACACTTCAATTTTACTTGGGATCACGTACTTTCATTGATTTGGGGGCTCTATGACTAGCAGATTAAGAAAACTCTTATTGGGTGCGGCCTGGGCCAGTGCTCTGCTTGCCCAGCCCAGCTTCGCGCAAAAAAAACCAACCGGAAAAGATTCCGGCATGCCCAAATCCATTGAACGCGTTAGCTACCCAACCGAGACTGCAATTTCAAATCGGCCGGCGATGACCTTAGTGATTCCAAATCGTCTGACCGTATTTTCGGCCCCGGCAGTCCCAAAATCCCCCACGGAGTACAAATTCAAATCCGAGGAGCTTGCCCCGTTGTCGGCACCGGTCATTCCGACCTACAAGTTTGATGCAGCTGCTGGCAAAGGTCTTACTTGGGATTTAAAACCCTTCCGAATTCCTGACGGAAAACAAATGACGGAAAAATTAGTTGGGGTGGAACTTTGGAGTGCGGACGACGTACGATTGTTCGAATCTTACGTTATGCTCAATGATTTGCGAAAAAACTTGGCGGCCTATGGCTCTTTCGCCAGCCTTTTGAAATCTAAAGACATTGAGCCGGACACGGCGAAGTGGGGTTTTGCCGTAGCGGCCTTTGAGTTGGGTCTTCGTACACAAAGCGAAGACACGATGATGGACTTTGTCACCAAATCCACGGGCAAAATGAAAACCTTGGCTTTCGAATTTTTGGTGAAGAATTCGGATCCCGACAAATCTTTATGGGTTCAAAATCTGCCAGAAAGTCTTTTTGATAATCCTCCCTCGAACAAAATATCGGATGCTTATTTAATTTTGCGGGCGCTCCGCTACGGATCAAAAAAAGAAGTGGAAGCGGCTCTTAAGGAACTGCAGCCGATCGATCAAAAATCCAAACTCTATGGACTGCGTGTTTATCACGAAGCCCTTTTTCGCTACCGCCAGGGCAAGTTGAATTTGGCTTTGGCCGTCTTAACCGAAGCTTTTGAAAAAACCAAAGTGGATTTCAATGGCAACCAAGATCTAGAAACCAAGGCCGCTCTGTTGTTTGGACGACTGGCGTTTCAAAGCCGCGAGTTTAATCGCGCCTTTGAAGCTTTCCGGAGCGTTCCTAAAACAAATCCCCTTTGGCCGGAAGCCATGATGGAACAGGCACTGTCGCAGATCTTATTTAAAGACTACGAGGGCGCTGCCGGAAACATGTTTTCGCTCCATACGGATTTTTTCAAAAAATCCTACAGCCCAGATTCTTACCTGATCCGCAGCATCGGGTATTTGAATCTTTGCCAATACGCCGATGCCTTAAAAGTCGTGCAAGATCTGCAACGCAAATACAAACCAATCATGGGCGGCATTGATCAATACAATAAATCCTCGACCGCAAAATTGGATTTTGACACCATCCGGGAATTTGCAAAAAATCCCTCGGCCAACCAAGTTAACGGCATCGCGCGCCCATTCTTGTTTGCCTGGGCCAAAGATCCGGGTTTTGAACGGCATCAAAGCCGGATCAATCAGGTTGAAGACGAAATGGAGCTTTTTAGAAACCTTTCGCTCGAGGTCGTAAAAACAGAACGGGAACTTGCGGCTCAAATGACCAAACTCTCTGGTCAAATCGCAGCGGGACCCTCCAAAAAAGATCCCGAAGACATTGGGGAAACTTGGAAAATCGATTTGGCACGAATGAAAACCGAGCATCAATTGATCCAACAGGCCCGGAAATCGATGCAAGCTTTGCGCGGGCCCTATTTTGCCGAGCTCGAAGTCATCAAAGACGAACGCAAAAAAATGGCTTCTCTGTCTTTAACCGAGCGACGAAAAACGCTGAGTTCGAATCTTAAAGGTGTCTTGGATCAGGCCGAAGTTCTGCTTTATGAGATTTACAGCGGAGCGGGAGATCACATGCGCTTTGAAGCCGCCGGCGGCAAGGTCGAAAAACGCGACACCGCAGCACTAAAGGGCACCAAAGAGAGCGAAGTTCGCTGGCAGTTCAAAGGCGAAATTTGGGAAGATGAGCTCGGACATTTTCGCTCCTCGCTCACCAATGTTTGCGGCAAAGATACGGCACAAAACTAAAGAATGGAGTCAAATATGAATAAAAATATGAAATGCACAGTCTTCGCTTCGGTTGTGATGATCTCGTTGGCATCTGGTGCGCAAACAAATTCCACGGAAGTTATCGAGAGAATCCAGAAAAACACCCAGAACGCCCTGGCTAATCGCGAAGACGCCAAGAGCAACCTCACAATCGTTGAGGCCAATCTCAAAGAACTGACGCAAGTTCGAAATGGAATCACCGAAGATCAAACCAAAGTAAAAAACGAGCTGCAGCAAAACCAAGCCAGCATCAATACCATCGACAAAGCCTTGGGCAATTTTGAAAAAGCCGTAGCCACCGAGCAAAAAAATATCACAACCGAAGAAAAGAAAATTCAAGAAATCGAAGGCCATTTGGCCAAGCTTAAAGCTCAAATTGAAAAGCGTAAAACCGCGATGCAAGACATTGCAGAACTTCGCAAAAAAACGGAAGCCGAAAAGGAAGCCTGGAGAAATCGCGACACGGAACTTAAAAAACTGCAGGCCGAAGTCAGCCAGCGCGATTCGAAACTCAAAGCCGAAGAAACCGATTGGAAAAATAAACGCGCCAAATACACAAGTGACATGAACAAGTGGGACAAGGCCGTGACCGAAAACCAGCGGCTCGAGAAAAACTTGGCCTCGCTCAAAACCAAATAGACTTTTCAAGAACAGGTTTTACAGCAACTGCCTGTTTTTTCTACCCTCAGAAAGTTGGTTAGCAATAGCTAACCAACTTTCTGATATGGCCAGCTGACCTTTGTCCTCCCTCCAACAATTGCATCCACCCAGAGTTCCAGCAGTTGATAAGTAATAACTAACCATTTCGAAGTGGCTAACTGACAAGCTCAGTTTTCGGAGGGCGTTTCTTGGGCGTTGAACGTCTCAAAATTAGACAGTCATCAAAGCCTCAGTTCAAAACCGGGGGCTTTGGACGTTCAGAGTGTGTGGCCAAATCCTTGCTCTGCTACCTCCGAGCGAGGTCCCCCATGCGTTTATCACTGGTTCTGTGCGTCTCCACCCTGCTGCTCCCCTCTTTGGCTCAGGCCGTTCGTTGCGGTGATGTGAACTCGCCCTTGCGCTTCACCGAGCGATTGAGCGAGCGAAGTGGTGTGCGGGTCATGGCATTTAACCTGATGAATCTTTTCGACAAGGTCGGGGCCTTTGATCAAAAACAACCCTATCAGTTCGTCAAACGCCCCGGCCAAGACACTGAGGCTCGTCCGAAGACTCCCGAACAACAGGCCAAACTGGCAGAACCTTTTCATGATATGAAGCCCGATTTTGTGATCGTGACCGAAGTTGAAAGCGTCACCGCCATGCAGAACTACGCGAAGAATAATCTTCGCGATGCCTATGACAGTTTTGTCATCGAAGGCAACGATGGGCGCGGAATCGATATCGGACTAATTGCCCGCAAAGGTTTAAAAGTCGAAGTCGAAAGCCGCACCAACAAAGATGTCGTATGGCACGACCCGGTCACCAACCAAGACATCAAACTTTTCTCACGTGATTTGCCGGTTTGGATTATCAAAGACGCGGCAACTAAAAAGCCAGTTTTGGCCCTGGTCGGAATGCACGCGAAGTCAAAACGCGATCGAGACGGTGATCCCGAATCCAACATTTGGAGAACGGCCCAGATGGCGGGCGGAGCAAAAATCATCGAGACGCTGTCTAAAGAATTGGGCGAAGACGTGCCCCTCTTGTGGGGCGGAGATTTCAACACCGATGTCCAAGTTTCAAAAGAAGTGGCGCCGATAAAATCTCTTTTCCAAGATGCATTTGACGTGGCCAAACGAAGTTTACCTAAAGCCAATCGGGCTACTCATACCTATCATCCGAAAGAGGGTGCTACCAGCGCCAAGCAAATGGACACGATCTTTGTTCGCAACAGCAATGCGGATCTGGTGGAGCAAGCCAAAATCTATCGCTACAAAGATGAATATGGTCAAGTGAAAGCCATTCCAAATTCTTTCCAGCAACGCGAAAAGAATCCGTCGGATCACTTTCCTGTTTTAGTTGATCTGCGTTTGGAGAAATAACGTGCTAAATACGATGTTAAGCTCCGAAATTCCGGGACTCGGGTGACTTTTGCAACTGCCGCAAAAAACAGAAGCCCGAGCAAGATCACAAAACTGAGGGCTAAGGCCTTGGACCAAAGTTCATCTCCAAAATATCCGCGCAACGGCGGATAAACTTGTAAAACTAAAAACAAAGTTAAAAAGCTCGGGATCCAGTGAATCGTGGATTTGAAAAGCGGAATCCAAGGGAAAGCCCCCACCCAATAGCGGTAGGCTACAACCAGCAAACACCAATTCACCGTCAAACTAAACAGCGTGGAAAGATTTAGGCCGTTAAGTCCCGCCCGTTGCATCAGAATCGGCGCTAAAAAAATGTGAAGTCCAAGACCGATGCAAGAGATGAATGCGGGCGCCCACGTGTTCTTGATCGCGTAAAATCCGGGAACAAAAACCCGAATGCTGCTGGTAAAAATTAAAATGGCTGAATAGATACGGACGACACTGGCAACAATAGCAGTTTCTTGCGAGGTAAAACGCCCGCGTTCAAACAACAATTCCACGATGGGGTAGGCCAGTACAAAAAGTCCAATGGCAGCCCCAAGGGAGATAAAAAGATTCAGACGAAAGTTTTCGGCCATAACGGAAATCATTTCGGTTTTTTTATTTTCTGTCGCCAAGCGGGAAAGCGTTGGCAACAGGGCCGCGCCAATAGAGACCGAAACCAGCGAGAGCGGAAGCTCCATCAGTCGATCCGCTAGGTTCAAATAGGAAATCGGACCCTCTCCGAGTGAACTGGCAAATCTTAGGTTCACCAACGTGGTGACCTGCAACAGGCTTAAGCCAATGAGCGAGGGCCCCATGATTTTTAAAATTTTTAGGACATCGCGATTTTTTAAGTTCCAGGTCG
>JAYUPS010000002.1:0-2289 GCA_043759945.1 Bdellovibrio sp. | reverse complement strand
ACCCTTTGCCCAAGCTTGTTCGGCTTTGACTTTTGCAATCGCCCACTGGGGTTTTAAGGCCATGGGATTGGCAACAACCTGCTGAGGTCGGAAAAAAGCCTGGAGCTTTGTGTTTGGCACAATGTATTCCACATTCGGATTTGACAGAATATTAACCATCGCGCCCATTTGGGTGGCTTGGTCATCAGCAATGTTGACCTTTAGTAACTGTCCCTCGGGATGCTCGTCTAAGACCTGCATTCCATCTGCCGTAAACGCTTGCAGCTGGTAAGCTGAGCGATACTTTACAATGTATTCTTTTGCTTGGGCAGTTGCGTTGCCCGCGAGAATGAATGACGCCAAAACCAGCAATTTTGATGGTATGGCCGATGAAATCCTTTTCATAAAACCCCTCCTAGTATTTTGTTCTCTAAAACTGAGGAAATTCTATGCACTCCTTGGGTCGAGCGGTTAGTAAAAAGCGAAAGATGATTAGCCTCGTCATCATTATATAAGTCATTTATCTGTCATCGTCTGAAAACTACTCCGATCTCAAAGTTCTCGCGATGAACACCATAAAAAGAATTGATTCCAAACCGTGGGATCGCCAGAATTTGCACACACTTGGTTATAAATTTCGAGGGAGACTCTTTGAGTTGGTGGGAAGTTTTAGTTCTTTCATTGGTCGAGGGACTGACTGAATTTCTACCCGTCTCGTCGACGGGTCACCTGATTCTGACCTCGGCCTTTCTTGGAATTTCTGACGAAGGCTTCGTGAAAAGTTTTAATATCATCATTCAAAGTGGGGCTATCCTTTCGGTGCTGGTCCTTTACTGGCGCCGCTTTTTACCAAATCTGGAGTTTTACAAAAAGATCGTGGTGGCCTTTATTCCGGCCGCCGTGATCGGACTTGTGGTGAAACAAAAGATCGATCTCCTATTAGATAGTGTCCTTGTTGTTTCGATCAGTTTGATACTCGGAGGGTTGATTCTTATTTGGGCAGACTCTTATTTCGAAAGAAACGAGAAAACTAAAAAATCGATTCAAGAGCTGAGCTTGAAAGACTGCCTAATTCTTGGGCTTATTCAGTGCTTTGCTTTTGTGCCGGGGGTGTCTCGAGCCGGAGCCACCATTCTGGCAGGTCTGAGCCTGGGTTTGACAAAAAAAGAGGCCGCGGAATTTTCGTTCTTCTTAGCCGTTCCGACGCTGGTGGGGGCGAGCCTGGTTAAGGGCATGGGACTTTTCACGACCCTAACGCCGGAACAGTGGACCCCCCTTTTGGGCGGGATTCTTTTGTCTTTCGTTTTCGCCACAGTGGCCATTCGTTTTTTCTTGAAGCTGCTCGAGAAATTTGGTCTTAAACATTTCGGCTATTACCGCATCGCCTTAGGGGCGGTTTGTTTAATCTTGTTACAACAAGGATTCATCCAATGACAGAGACTTGGTTCGTCTATCCCAACTGGAAGTGGATCGCCATCGCTTCCTCCCTGGTTTTGTTTTCTTTGGTCTGGAAGTTTTCGGCGATTGCCTTTGATTACTTACGTCGGAAAATTAAGCCGCGCTTTCCTCAAGACAGTCTGCCTTCCATGTTTATTGGACTAGAGATTCACCGTCCCCTTGCCGGAGTTCTGGCCGGTCTATTTTTAATGTCTGTTATCAAAGGCCTGGAAATTCACGAAGGGGCCGAAAGGGTTCTGCTCAATATTCTGCAATTCTTTATCGGCTACCACGTGATTCGATTGGGTCTCTACGGAGCCGATGCTTTGGGTTTGATGTTGCTGCGCTGGTCGCAAAAAACGGATAACTCGCTTGATGATCAGTTGGCGCCACTTCTGACAAAGACCGCAAAGTTGCTCGTCGTCGTGATCGGGGTGCTTTTAATTTTGCAGAACACCGGCGTGAACGTGGTCTCTCTGATTGCCGGTCTTGGGCTCGGGGGATTGGCCTTGGCCTTGGCCGCGCAAGACACGGTCGCCAACTTGTTCGGGTCCGTCACGATTATAGCAGATCGTCCTTTTCAGGTGGGGGATTACGTGAAGATTACCGACACCGAGGGAATCGTCGAAGACCTGGGATTTCGATCGACGCGTATCCGCACGGCGAGCCAAAGCTTGGTTACGATTCCAAACTCAACGATGGCGAAAGAGAAGATCGAAAACTCTGGCAAACGGTTGGTTCGCACCGTCACCCATAATCTTGGTCTCGAGTACGGCGCAAATGCCGGGCAGCTGTCCCAAGTGATTGAGCAGATCAGGTATCTCCTGACCCGTCACGAAGACGTGCTGAAAGAAGATATCAACGTGTTTTTTA
>JAYUPS010000001.1:0-16039 GCA_043759945.1 Bdellovibrio sp. | reverse complement strand
AACCATCCCGGTTCGCCCGACCTTGCATTTAAGTTTTAGGTAAAAATCTGTGAGAAACAGCTTGGTTAAAACTAACACCACGCAAAGGGGCCAGTTTATGTAAATTACATTGATTAAATTGTGTTGGATAAAGTAACGCAACGCTTAATGGGCGCCGCGGGTGAATTCCGGAAAGGAAATGTCGATGCAGCGGAGCTTCCATTGATCCACTCCGTCGGGTTCTGTTGAGTTGTTTTCTGTCAGTGATCCGTACATTTTATCTCCGACAATCGGCCAACCCAAAGCGGACATTTGCGCTCGAATCTGGTGCGTGCGCCCAGTAACAAGTTCTAGATCCACAACAACTTCTCGTTTCGAGTTTCCCAGATATTGGGGCTCAATTTTTAAGGGTCGACTTTCGCAGCGAATCCCTGTTTCAAATTCCAGGGCTCGAACTTCTTTGGGTGCACGAGGACTTGGGACCATCCAATGAATCCAAGGTTCTAACGTTGGCAATGGAACATTCGGAGAAATATTTTGTCCAACGGCTCGGTACACTTTTCGGACTCGATTTTCCTTCAGGTATTTATTGAACCGGGCTTGCGCCCCCGCATGTTTGGCATAAACCATCAGGCCGCTGGTGCCGACATCCAAGCGGTGCGTGATGAATAAGGGTTTTCCTAAATCCGAGGTACCCCACCGGAGTAAATTTTCGTGCAGATTATCCAAAGTCGGATGGACGGGAACCCCTGCGGGCTTATCAATCACCCAAAAATCAACCGTTTCGCCCACAATTAATTCTTGAAAATGCACGAAGGGTTTTGGATAGCGTCTCGGACGAGGATGGATGCGCAAAACATCATCAGGCTTTAAAAACACTTCGGTGGGTAGTTTTGGGGCAATTCGTTTGTGGTTGAGATACACGCAACCGAGCTCCACCAAAAAGGGCAAATCATAATCCGGACTTAAATTGGACTTCACCCAATCATCCAGGGAAACATTCTGCACAATTTGATGAAATACAGGTGAGGGAAACATGCTTAAGGTCCTAGCACAACGCAATGCTGTTCTTCAAAGTCTGATTCTTATGATAGTGTCCTTTCATGTCCCAAGAATGGATTTTTCAAACGCTCAGTGGTTATGCTTACGAATGGGAACTTATCTATTTGATCGTTTTTGGAATGATGGTCGCCAGTGGCTTTGGTCTACCGATTCCGGAAGAAGTGACGATCGTCAGTGTGGGGCTTTTGGCCTATATGGGAGCGCACCCGGAATTGTTTCCGCCACCGCCAGACGCCGGCAGGCCCATCGGGGGCTACGAGGCCGCTCTGGTCACCCTGTTCTGCGTGGTGTTTGCCGATATGCTTGTCTTTTTCATTGGTCGAAAATTTGGCCGAGCAATTTTAAATCGTCCCCGTTGGCGCGAGAACTTCGGCAAGAGAGTCATGGACCGGATCAACGGGCTTTGTAATAAATTTGGGATTTACGCGGCCTTTGTTTTCAGATTTACTCCAGGCATTCGTTTCCCGGCTCACCTCGCGCTGGGTATGAGTCACTTGAAAGCTTGGAAATTCTTACTGATGGACGGGCTGGCAGCCATGATCAGTGTGCCGACCCAAATTCTTTTGATCTTTTATTACGGAGAAGAAATCTTAAAGGTTTTTCGCCAGTTCAAACTGGCCATTTTAGTGCTCGCGGCTATAGCCGGCGTAATTTGGCTCGCGCGTTTCTTATGGCTCCGCGCTCGAAAACCGCTTACGCCGCTTTAGAGGCCGGGAAAATATCTTCCTCGTTCACCTGGCATTGAATGACCAAATAGTTATCTTCCCCGGTGCGCTTCTGGCCTAAGTAATCTGGCCAGAAAATCTTGTGGTAGCCCTCGATCAATCCAAAAACTTCTTCTCGGATTTGGTACAACAAGCCTGCCTCTGTTCCCATGAGCCAGTCCATTTGAATCAGGTAAAGTGACTCAATCAATTCTTCGCTGCTGAGTTTAGCTAAAAATGTTGCTGGCAGATTCTCGATCAAGAAAGCCCCATTGTGCGAATAGCTCATGAACGCTTGATCCAGCACGCGCGAGGTTTCCACGGGCATATTCTTTTTTACTTTCCGATATTGGTAGTAAAGAATCGCATCGTTGGAAATGTAGTCGGCCCGCGGGATATAGTCCGTGATCGAATCCACTTTCAAAGCCTCGTGTGATGGATCTTGGATGTAGGCATTGTAGTCCATCGCCACCAGGGTTCGCAGATTAAACAAAAATGACTGCAGCTGCTGGAGCTTGGTTTTGAACTCGGGCGTGAAAGCCATTTGAAAATTGTAAAGCAAGGGACGGCCCGTCTGATCCTCTAAACTTTCGATAACGTCGACCAAGGAATGCAGTTCGGTCACTTCGTAACCCCAGGGTTGGGCGGCCGCTTTTAAGACTTCGCTGAATTCGGCCTCGAACTCTTTGGTGGGCAGAATTTGAGTTGGCAAATGCGAGCGCAGGGATTGAACACGGGGTTGGGAGCGCTGGGACATTTCAACCAAAGGCTCCAATTCTTGCCAAGCTTGGTGAGCGAATTCCGGATTCGGTTGAGGGAAGGCCCAGTTTTTATGGATCAAATTTAGAGCCAAGCCGGTCAGAGCATCAGCGTTGTAATGCAGGGGCGTGTCGGGTTTGGACTTTTTATAGTCGTTATTTTTCCAAAATTCGATCTTCAGCGGGCGGGGAATCGGTCCGGCCTCCACTTGAAGTCTAAAACCCATCCACAGCTTCTGTAATTTTTTATTATTTTTAGGCATTGCTTCAACGCTCCCTCAAACAGCTTTTTCGGCATATCTTTAGGTAAGTTGAAATCAAATCAGGTCTGGATTGACAGTCATTCGCATCTTTCAAATCCCGAGCGGGTCCAGACGGACTCGCAGTTAGTCCAGACCATCACAGAGGCTCGGGCTCTGGGGATTCAAAATATCCTATTGGGTGGTATCAGCCCCCTTGAATGGGACTTGCAGGACCAATTGGCGGGGCGTTTCCCCGAAATCTGGCGCAGTTACGGATTGCATCCCTATTTTGTCGCCGAGAATTCGGAAGAAGACTGTGAAATTGCGCTTAACGAACTCGCCCACCGAATTCCGAAGGCGCATGCGCTCGGGGAAACGGGGCTCGATTTCCGTCCGCACATCATGAAAGATTCCAAAGACCGACAGCTCGATCTTTTTCATTCGCAATTGGAGCTCGCAAAGTTTGCCGGTAAGCCCGTCGTTCTGCACGTCGTTCAAGCCTTTGAAGAGGCTCTGCGTATGGTCGAGCTCATCGGAGATCTTCGGGGATTTGTCCATGGTTTCAACGGATCGCTCGCTAAAGCACGGGCCTGGTGGAAGCTCGGCCTGGGGATTTCCGTTGGGGGTGCGGCTTTGAAACCCGACAACCTTCGCCTGCACCAGGCGATTCAAGAGATCCCGGCTGAATTTTTGTTGGTGGAAAGTGATGATCTGGAGCCCAAAGCGATTTTACAAGTCGCTGAGAAAATCTCTCAAATCCGAGGAGTGACTAAGGAAGTCATTCTTGATAAGAGTCGGGACAACTTATTAAGGATTTTAAATGGAAACGCCACAAATTAGCCCGGACGGAATTCCCGAAACTAGATATGTCTTGCACCGACGTTTTGATCGCATGGGACGCTTGGTGGGAGACAACGGCATGGAGCGACTTTTCCGAGCGCACGTCTTAGTGGTCGGACTGGGCGGGGTGGGATCTTGGGCCGCGGAAAGTTTGGCACGTTCGGGTGTAGGTCATCTAACGATCGTGGATTTTGACGAAATTTGCATCACCAACGCCAATCGGCAGTTGCACGCCTTGCAAGGATTGGTCGGACAAAAAAAATCCAAAGTGATGGCGGAACGCCTGCAAAAAATTAATCCGCAAGCCAAAATCACAGAGCTTCCGATGTTTTATAACGAAGAAAATTCGCCTAAAATTTTTCATGAACGCCCTGATTTTGTCGTGGACGCCATTGACAACTTAACCGCGAAATCTTTTTTGTTGGCCTATTGCCGCGATCAAAAGATTCCGGTGATTAGCTCAACGGGAGCCGCCGCCCGAATGGATCCCACACAAGTGCGCGTCACTGATTTGGCGGAAAGCCACACCGATCCGCTGGCGCACCAGATGCGAAAAATCTTGCGCACGAAGCATAATTTTCCGCGCGAAGGTTCTTTCAATCTGCCGTGCGTTTTTTCGACCGAGATTCCCATGGCTCCGGTGGAATTGAAATACGATTTAGGCCAAGGTTTTAAATGCGTTTGTCCGCAAGGTGAAAATAATTTGCACTCTTGTGATCAACGAAACATGATCTACGGGACGGCCAGCTTCGTCACGGGTGCGTTTGGTCTGGCGATGGCTTCTTGGGTTGTGCAAAAAATTGTTAAAGGGGAAATGCAATGATGTCGGTGGATCCACTTTTTCGCTCGCTTCCGATTCCGCAGCGATGGTCACTGGAACTTTTAAACAGCTTTATTTTTGCCCGGGCTGCGGTTTTTACCAGCCAGTATTTGGGCTTGCCGATCTTCCAGTTTTTGCTGACCGGCAAAACAGAATTTGACGCCAAAGAATTCCAGCAAAACTACAAATATGCTTTGGACGAAATGTCGAAGTTACTCCGGCAAGACGCTAAAAATATTCAAGAGGGTTACTACCCCGTTGACGTGCTTGAGACCGAAAATCCTTGGCGGTTTTTCAGCCGCTATCCACGAATTATTTGGGACGGACTTCAGGTAACCCGCCGCCGTCGGACCAAAAATTCCAAAGATTTTCCAAAACAATCTCAAGCCTATTTTGACGAAGTTCCGGAATATTATTTGCGAAATTTCCATTTCCAGAGTGGCGGCTACCTGACTGACCAAAGTGCCGAGCTTTACGATCATCAGGTTGAGATTTTGTTCTCTGGTGCGGCCGATGCTATGCGCCGATTGCTCTTGCGTCCCTTCAAACAAGAATTTTCCCGCGACAAGGGCAAGGGACTGCATTTTCTTGAGATCGCTTGCGGCACGGGACGCTTGACCAAGTTTATGAAGCTGGCTTTCCCTGAAGCGCGAATCACCGCCATTGATTTAAGCCGGCCGTATTTGGAAAAAGCCAAAGAAAATTTAAAGGGATTCAAAGGCATCGATTTTCTACAGGGCAACGGTGCCGAATTAACGTTCAAAGATCAGCAATTTGACGGCGTGTATTCTTGCTTTTTATTTCACGAACTTCCGAAAGAGGAGCGCGAAAAGATCTTCAGTGAGAGCTTGCGCGTTCTAAAACCGAAGGGTTGGGTGGGTGCCATTGATTCGATCCAAAAAGGCGATCGCCCTCAGATGGACTTTGCACTCGATCGGTTCCCGGCCCTTTTTCACGAGCCCTTTTACAAGAACTACATTTTAAATCCACTCGAAGGGCTCATTCAAAAAGCCGGGTTCGGTCAAATTCATTCGGAAATGGGCTTCATGTCGAAAGTCGTTTGGGCGCAAAAAGACGGCGCTTTAGACTCTGCCACAGACGCTGCTACAAACACATCCGACGTCTCGTAAAACATCTTGTAAATGACGGTTTCTGTTTGTAGACCCTTCGACGACACCATGTTTTTTGTCCAAGGGAGCTTACAATGTCGGGACCTATTTCTCAGTTTATTGACCACCATTACCGTCATTTCAATGCCGCTTCTTTGAAAGATGCGGCCATCGGTTACCGCAAACATTTGGATCAGGGTGGAATGATGTTTGTGACTCTGGCCGGAGCGATGAGCTCCGCCGAAATCGGACTCTCCCTTGCTGAAATGATTCGCCAGGGGAAAGTGCATGGTATCTCGTGCACGGGCGCAAATCTGGAAGAAGACGTTTACAACTTGGTGGCCCATGACCATTACGTCCGCGTTCCAAACTGGCGCGAGCTGACTCCACAAGATGAACAAAAACTTTTAGAACGTCATTTGAATCGCGTGACCGACACCTGCATCCCCGAAGAAGAAGCCATTCGACGCATCGAAGACGCGATCATCGATGTCTGGACTGACGCCGATAAGAAAGGCGAATCATACCTCCCGCATGAGTTTTTCTATAAAATCTTGCTCTCTGGAGCACTGAAGAAACATTACCAAATTGATCCGAAAAATTCCTGGCTGCTCGCGGCCGCGGAAAAAAACCTTCCGCTGATTGTGCCGGGTTGGGAAGACTCGACGACCGGCAATATCTTTGCCAGTCACTGCATGAAGGGCACGATCAAAAATCCACGGACCATGAAGTCCGGCATTCAGTACATGACCACGATGGCGGAATGGTACATGTCGGTTTCAAAGAAAAAAGACATCGGCTTTTTTCAAATCGGCGGAGGTATCGCCGGAGATTTTCCAATCTGCGTGGTCCCCATGCTTTATCAAGACATGGAAATGACCGATATCAAATGTTGGAAGTACTTTTGCCAAATCAGTGACTCGACCACATCTTATGGTTCGTATTCGGGTGCGGTACCGAACGAAAAGATCACCTGGGGAAAGCTTGAACCTGAAACCCCGAAATTTATGATCGAAAGCGATGCGACAATTGTGGCGCCTTTGATTTTTGCTTACGTTTTAGGCCAGTAGTTTATAAGCTCTAGGGTATGAAACACCAAATCTTGGTTCTTTTCGTGTCGCTATTTTCTGTTATTGGCTGCAACAAACCCTCGATAGATTCCGCGCCGGCTCCGGCACCTCCCCCCGGACCTCAAAGTGACCCTCCAGAAGGGCCTCGCGGGAGCAAACCGCCTGACGCTAAGCTACCTGAAGCTAAACCTCCCGGAAACAATCCTCCGACCCTGCCGAAAATCGATTGGGCTCAGCCTCCCGTCGCTTGCGCTGAGGAAATCATCCCGCACAAAGCTCAGCGGGTATGTCTGGATTTGTCGAGCATCCAGAACATTTATTTGGATTGGCCCTTGGATATTTCAGATGAAGATAAAGCCTACTGGCAATCTCATCCCCGGGGCACGAGCTACTGTCGGGCCCAAGAACTTTTACGTCGCGAAGAGCAAACTCCCGGGACTTATCCCGCTGGAGACGTTGAAACCGCGTGGATGCGCGCCCTGGCCGTCGAAAACTCGGACCTGAAAATTGCTGCGGTTTACGAGGCTTCCAAAGCCCACGGAATGCCAACGCAAGTCTTAGCCGGAGCTCTTTTTCAAGAGTCTTTGTTTGCGCAATTGGGAATTGCTTCGGATGGGGGAAATTACAGCTGCGGAATCGGCCAAACCAATATCGCAGAATGGTGCAATTGGGCGGTGAAACAATCCGAGAATAAAAAAATCGAAATGCGTTTTCCACTGGCGGTTCGCAAATGCGATCAGGCCCAGCTTTCCTTTGTAAAACCCTTTTATGAGATTGCACTGACAAATCTTGCGGGTCTGCCCGAGTACAAATTGATGCCCGTGCATTTCGAAGGGATACTTCTCGAGCAGGTCGAAGGCAGTTTTCCTGCAGCCGATCCTTTGATTCAGCAAATTCGTTTTGACCTGGTGAAATCCTTTTTAGGAAATTGCCGTGATGCCAAAGACGGAATCGCTGCCAAAGCCAACCAGCTCGCAGTTATTTACAGCACCCAAGTTCCGAAAGGTTTAAAATCACTCGATACCTACCCGGTGAGCGAGCACTACAAACGGGCCTGCCGCGGCGGCGGGGAAGAAAAGTTCTATCCCTTGAGCAATGCTTGGATGCTGGCCGTGGGAATTTACAATGCGGGGCCGCGAGCAGTGGACGCCATGGCTTTTTACAATCGCTGGACCAAAGAGCATTTGGAACTTTCTGGAACTTTTGCGGATTTTAATCCGGTCGAAATGGTAAACTCTTTTTATTGGGGAGGGCGCTACAGTGCGGTGGATGACAAAATCCATTTCCTGGGCCGCAACGGCAACGATCTCACATGGGATTGGTTCAAGGGTTGCGTGTTGCAACGTCATATCGCCCGCGTCGCCCAACATGTGACCCTGCGGGGAACTCCGAAATTTATTGATAGTTTAGAGAATGGCATTTCCTGCAAAAAGGCTTCGATCGATCCGGTGACGGGCGAAAGAATTTCGGGAGTTCCTGACTTTCGCCAGATTCCCAGCGGCCAAAGATAAATAACTAAAGGTAACAGTGCGGGCGGCAAGCCTCCCTTTTCGTAAGGTAACAGTTCCCTTTTTGTTGCAGTTTGCGTCGTGAATTTAATGTTCCGGGTCGCCTGTTTAGCCGCGAGTGCAACCCCTATTCCTGGAATTACAGTCACCTGAACTAACTGCTGGCCGAGGTGTATTTGGTAAGTGCAAATCGCCAAAAACGGTTACTGAGATAAAGTAAAAGCGCCGTCAACCCGAACACGTACAAAAATAAACCATAGTCCGGCGGGTCTAGCAGAGACCGAGCCGGAACACTGGCAATTACCGCGACCGGGAATAAACTCAAGAGCAGATAACGAAGCCAGGGAACATAAATCGAATCGGGACGCATGCCGAGCTTATAGAGCTGATACCACATGTATTGAATGCCCTCGGCTCGCGTGAAAATTACGGCGGTCGCGGACAAAACAAAACGCACGCAGTAAAGTACTGTGACTCCGCAGGGAACCAGCACGATCAAAAAACCCAAACGCATCCAAGAAAAATCTGGCAATTGCCAGATTGACCATATGAGCCAACTGAATCCGATCATAAAATTTCCAAGCAAAGCCGTGGCCATGCGCTGGCAGCTGATCATCATTTGCGAGTTGACCGGTTTTGCCAACAGCAAATCCAAATCTCCACGGCGGACTTTCCAGCTCAAGTGATCCAAATTATCATGAAATAAAATCATGTAAATGGCATCGACCACAAACAAGACTCCCAAAAAGACCCGTGTTTGGTCCCGGTTCCAGGTGCCGATCATTTCGGTGTGAAGATACAGCGTTTCAAAAGTCAAAATCTGGGCCGCGTACCAGAAAATATCCGTCACCACGCGAGAAATAAAATTTGCCCGAAATTCTAAATCCGCTTGAAAACTGGCGGTGGCCAAGGCTTTCAAAATTCGCACGTGGCGGAAAAAAGAAGACTGCAATTTAGGCTCCGGTGCCGACATATTTTTGCATTCCTTTCTTCCAAGCGAACATGGCAATCAATCCCATGACGGCCATGCCTATAAAAAGTGACATCAAACTTTGCAACCAAAGGTCAAACGAGACTCGTCCGGTAATGTAACCGACCGGAATGTAAACGGCGTTACAAAAAGGAAGCGTTAACAAGACGGACCGAAAAGGCTCGGGCAAAAGATCCAGCGGCAGAAGCTCGCCTGACAAGACCCAAAACGCCAAATTTTTTGCAACCGTAAATGAACTGACCCGGGTCAGACGAAATGCCAGCGTGGCGATGGAAAAACTAATCATGTGGGCAAAAACCACATAAATCATAATGGTGAGCATGGCCGCCGGCAAGCGATCCCAATGCAAGGGCAATTTCAAAACCGTCAAAGCTAAAAGCGGCACCCAGAAAGACAGGGCGATGACGACGACTTTGTAACCTAAAAATTGACTTAAATAAGATTCAAAAAATGTCACGGGACGAACGACCAAAGAGTTGATGGCGCCAGTTTCGATGTCGTCAATCATGCGAAATTCATACATCCAATTGCTCGAGATTCGTGAAACAAACGAAGCCCAAAGAGCATAGGCAATGTAAGAATCTCGGCCGTAGCCGCCCAAGGTTTCTGATCCCACCGCCCGGAAGACCGCAAGCCAAAGCGCGACCTCAACCAAAGCTGAAATGACCGGCTGGACGACGGCGTCGATGAAAAAATTTAGGCGGTACTCAAGATTCTGCTGGATTGCCAGCTTGAAGAACCCCAGATTCCTTCGCCAAAAAGCGGTGAATAACATCTTCGAAATCTACCTCTTCGATACGCAGTGATAAAATGCCCGGAAGATCTGTAATTTGGGGAAGCACCTCGTGAATTTCGCTGGCGCGCGATTTTACTTCGAAGCTCTGTTTGCCTTTGGCCAGGGCAATACCACTCCGTAAAAGCGTGTCGCGCTCCAAAGGTTCCGCCAGCTGAAAAATAATTTTGCTCTCTTGTTCGGCACGCTGAACAAAATCTTTCACGGTGCCGCCGTAAACGATTTGTCCCTTCGATATCAAAAGAAGTTTGTCTGCTAAGCGCGTGATATCATCCATGTAATGGGAAGTTAAAATGACCGTGGGCCGGTACTCTTTCACGTACTTGCTTAAAAATTCCCGGATGCTACTTTGCGCGATGATGTCCAAGCCAATAGTGGGTTCATCCAGGAAAATCACTTCGGGACGATGTAGAAGTGCGCCGATGATTTCGGCCTTCATCCGTTCGCCCAAAGACAAGCGGCGCAGCTGGGTGGACAAAATAGTTTTGCAATCCAAAACTTCCGCAAGTTCAGTGACCCGGATTTTAACATCCTTTTGATCGACCATGTAGATTTCGCCCAACAGGCGGTAGCTGTCTTGCGGAGAAAGATCCCACCACAATTGGTTTTTTTGCCCGAGCAAAATACTCATGCGGCGCAGGTAATTGAAATTTCTTTCCCAGGGTTTATAGCCCAAGACTTCGGCGGTGCCCGAAGTGGGATGAATTAAGCCGGACAAGATTTTTAAAAGCGTGGTTTTTCCGGCGCCATTGGCGCCTACCAAACCGACAATCTGACCTTTTTCAAGTTCCAAAGTTGTTGGTTGAAGCGCCACTTTGGTTGTGTGCTTGCGGTTCCAAAAACCCTTCACGCTTCCCATGAATCCGGCGGTTTTTTCGTAAGACAGAAAACTGCGCGCAAGACCCTCAGTCCGAATGATGACTTCGCTGCTCATTTAAACGGCTCGAATCTCGGTAATTTCAGGAAACAGATCCCTCATTCGGACTTCGATGCCTTCTTTTAAAGTTGCAGAACTTGAGGGACATCCGGCGCAAGCGCCTTTCATCTGTAGATTGAGAATTCCATTTTCAAAACTGTGGAAGACGACGTCGCCGCCATCCAAAGCCACCACGGGGCGCACGTCTCGGTTTAATGCAATTTTGATCGCCTTAACAAGAGGGGAGTCATTGGCGTCTTCTTCCTGAGGGTTTGCCACGTCGACCAACAAAGCTTCGCCGCTTTGAAGGTGTTCCTGAATCAATCCGGCCAAAGGCTCGACCAAAACGTCCCAGTCGACCCAATCTTGTTTGGTCACGGAGACGAAATCCTCGCCTAAAAAAACCGCACTTGTCCAAGGAAAGCCAAAGATTTTTGCCGCTAGAGGGGAGCGCTCTGTTTCATTCGAGTGCGTGAACTCCGCCGGCTGATCGACCAACTTTTCAGAGAAGCGAAACTTCATCGTTGCGGGGTTGGGCGTAGACTCAAAAGAGACGGTCAGCTTCTGCATACCTTGTTTATGAAGCACGGAGTCCGAAGGGTCAATCGAAGCCTTGAAATTGGGGGGGTTTCAATCTACATTTCCTGACTTTCGGCAAAGAATATCGCAGGCAGGAGTTCCCTATGACACCAAGAGTAAGAGAGATTCTAAGTTGGTACGGTTCTGACAATCCCGGAGTGCTCAGCAACATGGCGCGCTTTCTGAATTCAGGTCGACTGGCGGGGACGGGACGTCTTGTGATTTTGCCGGTGGATCAGGGTTTTGAGCACGGACCCGCACGTTCTTTTGCGAAAAATCCCGATGCCTACGATCCGGCCTATCATTTCGAGCTCGCCATTGAATCTGGGTGCAATGCCTACGCGGCACCGCTTGGCGCCCTCGAGGCCGCGGCCCGAGAGTACGCGGGAGAAATTCCTTTGATATTAAAAGTGAACAATTCGGACTCGCTCTACAGTTCAAAGTCCCCGATATCGGCGATGACTTCGAGTGTGGACGATGCGTTGAGACTGGGCTGTGCAGGAATTGGTTTTACTATTTACCCAGGCTCTCCGGATCGCAAGCAGATGTACGAAGAAATCATGCAGGCCTCTAATGAGGCCAAAAAAGCTGGCTTGGTGGTTGTCATTTGGTCTTACCCACGGGGAGAGCAGCTTTCCAAAGACGGCGAGACCGCAATTGATGTGATCGCCTACGGTGCTCAAATCGCGGCTCAACTGGGCGCACACTTCATCAAAGTAAAGCCACCCACGGCTCACATCGAACAAGAAGCCGCTCGGAAAGTTTATCAAGACCAAGGCATCAAAATCGGCAACATGTCGGACCGTATCCGTCACGTCATTCAAAGTTCATTTAACGGCAAGCGCGTCGTTATTTTTTCGGGCGGTGAGGCCAAGGGAACGGAAGATTTGTTAAAAGAAGTGAAAGAGATCGCGCACGGCGGAGCTTTCGGATCGATCATGGGTCGCAATGCGTTCCAACGTCCGAAGAAAGAAGCCATCGCGCTTCTGCATGCTGTTCAAGACGCGTTTCGGGGTCAATTATGAGCGGACCTTCCGCCGTCGAGAACCCACTTCGGGCCGAAAAACGT
The DNA here is from genome assembly GCA_043759945.1 of Bdellovibrio sp. Classification (GTDB taxonomy): domain Bacteria; phylum Bdellovibrionota; class Bdellovibrionia; order Bdellovibrionales; family Bdellovibrionaceae; genus JAYUPS01. The sequence continues at coordinate 3,599 of JAYUPS010000001.1, read as the reverse complement.
AAGAAGCTTCATTTGCTGAAAGAAAAGGGGATCAACCCTTACCCGTATAAATTCGAGCGCACGGCGAGCGCGGCGCAAATTAAAAAAGAATTTGAGTCTATCCCGACCGGCGAAAAAAAATTGGAAGCCGTCTATCGTATGGCTGGCCGAGTGATGACGTTGCGGGCGATGGGAAAAGCTTCTTTTTTTAATCTGCAGGATCAAAGCGGCCAAATACAAATCTACATCAAAAACGAAGAGCTCTCGGAATTGGATCAAACGGCGTTCGGTTTGGTTGATTTGGGGGATATCGTTGGCATCGAAGGTTATGTTTTTCGCACCCAGCGGGGTGAATTGTCCGTTCATTGCAAAAAGTTTGAAATGCTCTGCAAAACGATTGAACCTTTGCCAGAAAAATTTCACGGAATTTCGGACATCGAGATTAAATACCGCCAGCGGCATTTGGATCTGATTAGCGATCCGGACTCGCGCAAAGTGTTTGAAATGCGATCGCACATTATCCGCGAAATCCGCAACTGGATGGACGGCGAAGGTTTCATGGAAGTTGAAACTCCAACCCTGCAGCCAATTTACGGGGGAGCTGCGGCGCACCCCTTCACGACCCATCACCGAGCTCTGGATATGAAATTATTCTTGCGCATCAGCCCCGAGATGTATCTTAAGCGTCTCGTCGTTGGTGGATTTGAAAAAGTATTCGAAATCAGCCGTAATTTTCGAAACGAAGGCATTGATCGCACGCACAATCCTGAATTTACGATGATCGAGTGGTACGAGGCTTACACCGATTACAACGATCAGATGAAGCGCTTTGAAACCTTGATTTCCCACTTGGCTCTAAAATCCACAGGCGCCATGAAAATCCAGTTCCAGGGGAAGGAAATCGATTTTACACCCCCGTGGCGTCGTCTGACGGTCAAAGACGGCGTTCGAGAATACGCCAAAGTTGATCCCGATAAAATTTCCGATCAGGAGCTTTTTGAAGTTTTGAAAAAGCACGGCTCCGATATGAAAAAGCCGTCGACTCTCGGGGGCGCGAGCCAAGTGAGTCGTGGCGAAATGATTATGGAACTGTTCGAGCTCACCGCCGAAGAACATCTTTGGCAGCCGACGTTCGTGATGGATCACCCGATCGAAATTTCCCCACTCGCGAAGGTTCATCGCAATGACGCAACGCTGGTGGAGCGCTTTGAGCCCTTTGCGGCCGGTTTCGAAATCGGAAATTCCTTCTCGGAGTTAAATGATCCCGAAGAGCAATGGAAGCGATTAAGGGAACAAGACGCCAAACGAACCACCGACGAAGAAGCGCACCCCATGGACTATGATTTCTTGTCGGCCATTGATTGTGGAATGCCGCCGACGGGGGGTGTGGGAATCGGGATCGACCGAATCGTGATCTTACTTACAAACCAGCCTTCGATTCGGGATATACTTTTTTTCCCGACGATGAAGCCTCAGCCGGCCGCGCCGCAGGCAGCCGCGCCTCAGCCTTAGATTTTTTAGAAGAACTTGCGGGCATGCGCTGGAATTCTCGACCCGCGCGGGCGCGTTTCTGGATGCATCGTAAGCGGTCGGGATCTCCCATTTCAGCGTCACTGCAAAGTGCAAGCTCTTTGGGATTTACGGAAACTCGAACCGCCAATTTTAGACAATCGTTAAAAATTTTATCATCAAAAAGATAATGGCAAACGGAGCTGATGTAAGTGTCGGGCTTTTTGTTTTTAACGAAATTTAGACATTCATTGCGTTCCGTTCCCCCGATGAAGCGATCACACAAAACGGTGGCGTCGATGACATCAAAGGCCGGAGCTAGTTGTGAAAAAAATAGAGAAAACAGAAAAACCGAAAGAAAAATCCAAAGATACATTAAGCCGCCTTTAGTTTGAACAGGACTTGGTGCATGGCTTTAAGCATGTCGGGGTCGTAGCGTCCCGATAATTTTTCTTTCATCATGGTCACAGCATCCCTCGGTTTCATCGGCACATTGTAGGATCGTTGGGTGGTCATGGCATCATAGGTGTCGGTGATCGCCACAACCCGCGCGAACGGATGAATTTCGTCACCCGAAATGGCTTGCGGATAACCCCCGCCGGTCCAAGATTCGTGATGTTCAAAGCAAGCGGCTTTGATGCCTTCGGTGATGGTGGGATTGTCATTCATTAAAAATAATCCGTACTGAGGGTGCTTTTGCATTTGTGACCACTCGGCATCGGACAGAGGACCTTTTTTGCAAAGAATATCCAAACTAATCTGGCGTTTGCCGATATCGTGAAAAAGGGCCGCAACGCCCATCTCTTCGAGCTCGGCGCCTTTGATGCCCACGGCGTCTGCCAAGCCTAAAGAATAAATTCCGACATCCAGAGAGTGATTGTAAGTGTAGAAATCATGGCCCGAAAGCGAAATTAAATGCGCCATCGACCCGGGCTCGGCATCCATAAAGGATATAAATTGCGAGATAATGGGCCGAGAATTCTCGAGCGCCTGGTTCACATCGGGATTTTCAAAAAGTTCTTCCACCATCGCCATCGAAGATTCACGCAAAATCATCGCTTTCTGTCGAACGTCCAAAGTTGTCGACGTCATACTTTCTCGAACGTAAGCCCGATATTCGGTGCGACTGTCATCGTTTATGTAAAAGTATTCGCCCGTATCGCGATTTTTCAGCAGATCAATTTTGCCTTGATCGATGCGGTCCCCCGCACGAACGTACAAAGTCAGCTTCTCATTAATCTTCAGAAAAAGATCAAAGCTCAAAGGCTTCTGCGGGATCAGGGTGTTAATGCGTATCTTAAAGTGATTAGCAGTGCTCATGACAGCATTGTAACTGGGTCGCTCTCGAAAGGCTCGAAATCTCAATTTAAGACGGAAAAGGCGTGGACAAAAGTCAGGGATATTCCTAGGTTTTAACATAATGAAGCCCGATCTTGGTCTTGAGACATCATTGCAGTTTTTAAAGGGTGTGGGACCCCTGTTGGCTTCGACTTTAGCTAAGCGGGGACTTCGAACCGTCGGCGATTTGGTTCACTATTATCCCCGAGCCTACGAAGATCGCCGAGCCGCCCGCAACATCGCCAGTCTTCAACCGGAAGATTTGGTCAGTCTAAAAGCCAGTGTCGCCAAAGTTTCAAGTTTCAATATGGGGAAATCTTCGCGCAAAATTTACGACGTTTTGATTCGCGACTCTTCCGGACAAATTCATTGCAAATTTTTTCGGGTTCCCTACAAGGGATACTTTGAACGTTATGAGCCCGGCAAGGAAGTCCGCGTGGTCGGTAAAGTCATCCTGTACCGCGGGATCAAAGAGTTTCATCATCCCGAGCTCAGGGATCTGGTGAACGAGGAAGAAATTGCTGATGACTTGATTCCGATTTACACCGAAATCGAAACCTTGACCTCGACTCGAATCTTGCAATTGATTCGCAAGTCACTGGCCGACTTGGATGATCCTGCCTGGGGACCTGAAAAATTTCCGCCCCGTCTGATCGAAAAACAAAATTTGCTGCTGCACCACGAAGCGCTTAAATCCCTGCATCTGCCGGAACATATTTTAGGCGCGGCCTATCAGGCGATGCGGTCGCCGGCTCACTTAAGAATTATTTTTG